>NZ_JBDGJH010000020.1:0-137425 GCF_057656995.1 Mycobacterium sp. Soil_C_30
GTAAGAGTCAGACACCAGGTGAAAAGACCCAACCACCGCAACAGCGGCACGTCCACTGTGACACTGAGTGTCTGTACAGCGGCACGCCGATATCCGCGTACAAAAGCGTGCGCTCGTCCGTCGCCTACTGCGCCGGTGCCCAACCCAGCGCGGGACCGAGCTTCTCGGCCAGGTCGCCGATGATCTGCTGATAGTCCTCCGGCTCGAAGGTGAACGGCAGCGCAAACGCCACTTCGCTCGCACGCTGGAAGCCGGCGTGGTCGAACAGTCGGTCGGCGAGTTCATCGGAGGTGCCCACGTAGTCGGGGGAGAACAGCATGCCGCGCGGGCCCTGTGGGGTCTTGGTCCGCTCGAACCGGCCGGCGGCATACTCGCGGTAGCGACGCACCTGGTCAGCGGTGGCCGAATCGGTGGGAATCACCACCAAACCCTGTGACACCCTTGCCTTCTCCGGGTTCGGGTGATGGGCGCGGAATGTCTCGATGTTCTGCGCCTGGATGGTGGCGAAGTCCCAGGGTGCCTCGCCCCCCGGCATGTCCTGCGTGCTGACCACCGAACTGGTCAGGTAGTTGATCCCTTGCTCGCCGGCCCACTTCGCCGAGGACATGCCGCCGCCGTACCAGACCCGGTCGGCCAGGCCGGGGGAGTGCGGCTGGATGTGATTGGTGAACTGTTCGATGCCGACGACGCCCTCGAAATCGCTGACGGGTTCACCGCGCAGATGCCGCAGCAGACGCAGCACCCGGTCTTTCGAGAAGTCCTCGGCGTCGAAGGTGTTGGGGTACAGCGCGGCTTTGTAGTCGTCGTAACGCATCGGAGTGCCCACGGAGACACCGGGATTGATGCGGCCGCCGGAGAGGATGTCGACGGTGGCGAGATCCTCGGCGAGCCGGAACGGGTTCTCCAGTCCCAGCGGAATCACCGCGGTGCCCAGTTCGATGCGGCGGGTGCGCTGGCTGGCCGCTGCCATGATCGCCACCGGCGAGGAGATGCCGGGCTGCAGGTGCCGGCAGCGCAGCCACACACTGTCGAAGCCCAGCGCTTCGGCCCGCTCGATCACCTGCAGCGTCTCCTCGTGGCCGGGTTTCGGATCGGCGGTGTCGAAACGGCCGATGGTCAGGAACCCGAGCTTGCGCAACGGTTCTCCGCGTCTGGGCATCTGGTGAGACTATCTCCACCGCGAGCGTCATGTTTTGTTGACGGCCGCGGGAGGGCAGTGGGTGTCTCTGGGGGTGTCCTGACAGATGCGGCTCTGCAGACGTCAGACAGCGCAAGCAGAAGCCCGGAGCCACCCCAGGGTGACTCCGGGCTCTGATCGGCCTCGATTTATGCCGCAGCCGTAGCGACCTCGTGGGCCGGTTCCAGCGCCTGCGCCACGATCTCGGCGACATCGGTCATCGGCAGCACCGTCAAGGCCGACAGCACCTCGGCCGGCACCTCGTCCAGGTCGGCCTCGTTGCGCTGCGGGATGAACACCGTCGACAGCCCGGCCCGTTGCGCGGCGAGCAGCTTCTGCTTGACCCCGCCGATCGGCAGCACCCGCCCGTTCAGCGTCACCTCACCGGTCATGCCGACATCGGAGCGGACGTTACGTCCGGTCGCCATCGACACCAACGCGGTGACCATCGTGACACCGGCCGACGGTCCGTCCTTGGGGACGGCGCCGGCGGGCACGTGCACGTGGATCTGGCGGTTCAGCGCCTTCGGGTCCACACCGAGCTCGGAGGCGTGGGCGCGCACGTAGGACAGCGCGATCTGCGCCGACTCCTTCATCACGTCACCCAGCTGGCCGGTCAGCTTGAGACCCGCTTCACCGTCGGTCGATCCGGCTTCGATGTAGAGCACATCGCCGCCCAGCCCCGTCACCGCCAGACCGGTGGCCACACCCGGCACCGCCGTGCGTTCCGCCGATTCCGGTGTGAACCGCGGACGGCCCAGGTACTCCACCAGATCCGGCTCGTCGACGACAATCGGCGCCGCAACGGAGTCCAGTTTGGTGGCCACCTTGCGCAGAGCCTTGGCCAGCAGCCGCTCGAACTGCCGCACCCCTGGTTCGCGGGTGTAGTCGGCGGCGATCTTGCGCAGCGCGGCGTCGGTCACCGTCACCTCGCTGTCGGACAGCGCAGCCCGCTCGGCTTGCCGCGGCAGCAGGTAATCGCGTGCGATGGCCACCTTGTCGTCCTCGGTGTAGCCGTCGATCTGGATCAGTTCCATCCGGTCCAGCAGTGCCGAGGGAATGTTCTCGATGACGTTGGCCGTCGCCAGGAACACCACATCGGACAGGTCCAGATCCAGCTCCAGGTAGTGGTCGCGGAACGTGTGGTTCTGCGCCGGGTCCAGCACCTCGAGCAGCGCCGCCGACGGGTCACCCCGGTAGTCGGAGCCCACCTTGTCGATCTCATCCAGCAGCACAACGGGATTCATCGATCCCGCCTCGCCGATGGCCCGCACGATCCGGCCCGGCAGGGCGCCGACGTAGGTGCGCCGGTGGCCGCGGATCTCGGCCTCGTCGCGCACACCACCGAGGGCGACGCGGACGAACTTGCGACCCAGCGCCCGGGCGACGGACTCACCCAGCGAGGTCTTGCCGACCCCGGGAGGTCCGGCCAGCACCATGACGGCACCGGAACCACGACCGCCGACGACGGCCATGCCGCGCTGGGCGCGACGTGCCCGCACCGCCAGGTACTCGACGATGCGATCCTTCACGTCGTCGAGACCGTGGTGATCGGCATCCAGGATCTCGCGCGCGCCCTTGAGGTCCGTCGAATCCTCGGTACGCACACTCCACGGCAGGTCCAGCACGGTGTCGAGCCAGGTGCGGATCCAGCCGCCCTCGGGGCTCTGCTCACTGGAGCGCTCGAGCTTGCCGACTTCACGCAGAGCGGCCTCGCGCACCTTCTCCGGCAGATCGGCCGCTTCGACGCGGGCCCGGTAGTCATCGGAGCCTTCCGGCTCACCCTCACCGAGTTCCTTGCGGATGGCGTTCAGCTGCTGGCGTAGCAGGAACTCCTTCTGCGTCTTCTCCATCCCGGAGCGGACGTCCTCGGCGATCTTGTCGTTGACCTCCACCTCGGCCAGGTGGTCGCTGGTCCAGTCGATCAGCAGCCGCAGACGCGCGGCGACATTCTCGGTCTCCAGCAGTTCACGCTTCTGCTCACTGGGCAGGTACGACGCGTACCCGGCGGTGTCGGCCAGCGCCGACGGATCGCTGATCCGGTTCACCACGTCGACGATCTGCCACGCCTCGCGGCGCTGCAGCATCGCCAGCAGCAGTTTCTTGTATTCGGCCGCCAGGGCCAAGGTGGCGGCGTCGGCCTCGGGGTCGGTGACCTCGGTGACCTCCACCCACAGCGCGGTACCCGGTCCGGTGGTCCCGGAGCCGATGTGGGCACGACGTTCGCCGCGGACGACGGCGGCTGCGCCACCGCTACCCGCCACGCGTCCCACCTGCACGATCGAGGCGATCACGCCGTAGGTCGGGTAGCGATCGTCCAGGCGCGGGGCGATGAGCAGCTTGCCGGACTCACTGGCCTGCGCGGCGTCGACCGCGGCACGGGCGGCGTCGTCGAGCTCGATGGGCACCACCATGGTCGGCAGCACCACCGGATCACTCAAGAACAAGACCGGTAAGGAGATGGGTTCAGGCATCAAACCTCCAAAGTTGATTCTGATGCGCTCAACCCTTGGGATGCGAAGTTTGTTCCCGGCCAGTCAGTCGTGCGCCAGGACCCGTCGCACCTCGTCGCGGCGTTCGTCGATCGCGCGGCCGATATCGTGCAGCAGCGCCGGCTTGGCCTCGACCAGTCGTTCCATGTGTACGCGGTCGATGGTGAGCACCGTCACCTCGTCGACGGCATGGGCGCCGGCCGACACGGGCTCGCGGGTCAAGGTCGTCTGCCCCAGGAAATCGCCTTCGGACAGCGTGCGCACCGGCAGCACCCGGCCGTCCTCGGTGGTGGCGGTCAACCGGACCCGCCCGTTGACCACGAACAGCATCCGCTTGGGGACCTGCCCGGGGAACTGGATCGTCTCGTCCGCGCCGTACCGCACGATGCGGATGTCGGGTAGCAACTGCTCCTGATCGGCCGGGGTCAGCCGCAAGGTGGGCGCAACGATGCGCAGAGACGTCGCGACCCGTTGCGGGGTACTGAAGTCGTCCCCGGCCTCATCGAGGTGCAGTCCGGCGCGGCGCGAGGCGTACCAGATCCAGCGCAGGAAGGTGGTTCTGGCTGCCCAGTCGTCGGCCGGGGAGCGCAGCGGAATCTCCGTGTTGTACTTCCCGCTACCGGTGGTCACCGTCGACGGCTGGGTGCCGGGCTTGAGCTGCGGCAGGGTGGCGGCTATCCGGGTCAGCATCGCGCACACGTCATCCGGTGGATCTTCGGCGGCGAACACCGTGTCGATCGAAATGGCGTGGGCGCCGGGTGGCCGGCTCAGATTGGTGAACGAGGCTTCGGCCAGCACCGAGTTGGGCATGATCTGCAGGCCGCTGCCGGTGTCGATATGGGTTGCGCGCCAGTTCACTTCGACCACGCGGCCGCGCGCCGACGGAGTGTCGATCCAGTCGCCGAGCTGAAACGGTTGCTCGAACAGCAGCAACAGACCCGAGATCACCTGGCCCACAGCGTTCTGCAGAGCCAGGCCCAGCACGATCGACGTGACACCCAGTGCGGTGAACAATCCGCCGACGTTGGCGCCCCAGACGTAGGACAAGATGATGGCCAGGCCTACGGCGATCAGCGCGAACCGCGCGACGTCGAGGAAGATCGACGGGATCCGCTTGCGCCAGCTGCCAACTGGCGCGCTGTGGAACAACGTGGCGTTGAGGCCGGACAACAGCAGCACCACCACGACGAACCCGAGCACGGTGGCCACGATCCGGACCGGGGTGGTTTCGGCCGACACCTCCGATCCTTTGACCAGCAGCAGGAGCAGCGCCCCCAGCGGCAGCAGGTAGTTGCGCACCAACGCCACCGGACGCACGAAGACGCTGCCGCGGCGGGCCAGCGCGTGTTGGACCTCGGTGAGAAGCACCAGCAGGACGGGCAGGCCGACCGCAACGACGACCGCCCACACGAACCACGAATCTGCGAACAGCTCGGCGATCATGATCGGTCCACGAGGCGCCAGACCGGCTCGTCACCGTCGTCGCCGCTGACCACACCGGCGGAGGTGAACTGGCGGCTGTCGCGCATCAAGTCGTACACCCGCGAGGTCACGTAGACACCAGGTTGTGGTGAGCCGCTCTGCACCCGGTAGGCCAGATCCACCGCAGCGCCCCACATGTCGTAAGCCAGGCTGGCTCGACCCACCAGACCGCTGGTGACGGTGCCGGTGTCGATACCGGCCCGCACACTGAGGTTGTGATCGGTTTCGCCGTTGAAGCGCTCGATGATGCGCAGCATCTCCGCCGCGAAGTCGACGGTGCGACGCACGTTGTCCAGCCTCGGCACGTTCAGGCCGCAGCTGGCCAGATAGCCGTTGTGCAGGGTCCGGACCTGCTCGACGCCCAGATCTTCTGCGGCGGCGTCGAATTCACGGAGCAGCCGGTTGACGATCGCGAGGCTTTCCTCCGAGCTCAGCTGCGCCGACAGCTCGTCGAGGCCGACGATGTCGGCGAAGATCACGGTGACGTCCTGGTGGTCCTGGGCGATGTTCTGCTCGCCTTCCCGGTACCGCTGTACGACGGTCTCGGGCATCAACGACAGCAGCAGGCGGTCGTTCTCGCGGCGCTGCTCGTTGAGCAGTTCGTCCTTGATCGCGAGATTGCGGCTCATGTCGTTGAAGGCATGGGTCAGATCACCGAACTCGTCGCGGCTCGTCACGGGCAGGTTGATGTCGTAGTCACCCGAACTGATCTGGTGAGCGCCCGCCTCCAACCGGCGGATCGGCCGGACGAACAGGCGTGAGAACAGCATCGCCGCCAGACAGACGGCGAAGATGATCGCCGCCGTGGACAGCACCAGGGTCCTGGTGAACACCGACACCGGGGCGAAGGCCTCCGAGGTGTCGATCTTGGCGATGACACTCCAGTGCAGTCCCTCGATGTCCACCGGGGCATAGGCCTGCAGCGTCTCGTGGCCCAGGTAGTCCTCGGAGATCAAAGTGCCGCGCTCGCCCCGCTGCGCCATCTGCGCGGCGTCGGTGCGGATGGGCTGAACCAGTGTGGTGCCGTGCTGCCGCAGCGCGGTGTCGGCGACGTCGGGCGGGGTGCCGGCCTCCACCACGTCGCGTTTGTACGCCTCGGGATCCTCGACGAAAAGTCGTGAGTCCGAGCGCATCAGGTCGTCGGTTCCGGCGATGAACGTCTCGCCGGTCCTGCCCATCCCGGCCTGTTCCCAGCCTTTGTCCATCGTCATCAGCCGGTTGATCTTCGAGATGGGGAACTGCAGTGCCAGTACACCTTCCAGCCGGCCCTGCGGTCCGACCGGGGAGACCATCCAGGCCGTGGGTTCGTCGGCGGGTGCGTAGTACCCGAAGTCCGTGATGCCCACATAGTCGACGGCGTTGCTGCGCATGGCGGCTTCGTACGCGTCGCCGAGCTCGCCGCCGCGGAACGGCCCGGTGAAGATGTTGGTGCCGAGGTCCACCCCCTTGTAGGCGGTGTAGACGACGTTGCCCCTGGTGTCCAGCAGCAGCGCGTCCTCGTACTCGAAACGGGTGACGATCTCGCGGAAGAAGTCGTTGAACTGCGCGTTGGCCGCCGACCACGCGCTGCCGTCGCGGGCGTCGTCGTTGCGCAGTGCGGCATCAGCTTCGGTGAACGGCGCGGTGTAATGCGCTTGCAGGTACAACTCGGCGTTGCCCTTCGGCAGCACTGCGGGGATGTCGACCTGTTGTCCGGTCTCCTCGGCCTCGGCCTTGGCGAACTGGCTGGTGTAGTAGTCGAGCACGGCCCGCTGCTGCTGTGGGCTGACGGTGGCGGTGCTCAGCTGGTCGAACCCGCCGGTGAAGGCTTCGATGGCCTGCGTGGCGGTCGAGCCGCGCGAGTACACCACCAGCGAGTTCTTCAGATCGGCGAACTGGGTCTGGAGTTGGCGGGTCTGCGATTCGCGGATCTCGGTGAGCCTGTCGAACACCGACGACCTCAGCGAATCCCGGCCGGAGGTGTAGCCGATGAAGCCGACCACCGCCGCGGACAGGATGCTGGTCAGCAGCAACATCACCAGGAGCTTCGATTGGATGCTGATCCGCGATATCAGAAGACGGCGCTCGAGTCTCCCGACTTTCGGCTCCGTGGCAGGTGTCGTCATCGGTTGAGAACACTAGCCTGAACGGTATGTCAGGGCCTTTTAATCTCGAGCGATTCGTCGCCGCTCAGGATCCGGTGTACGACACGGTGTTGGCCGAGTTGCGGTCCGGCCGCAAACGCAGCCACTGGATGTGGTTCGTGTTCCCGCAGCTCGCTGCGCTGGGCCGCAGCGCCACCGCTCGGCATTACGGCATCTCGGGTCTGGCGGAGGCGCGGGCCTACCTGGCTCATCCCGTCCTCGGACCCCGGTTGCGCCAGTGCAGCCGGTTGGCCGCGGCCATCGACGGTCGGTCCGCCGAGGAGGTGTTCGGCTTCCCCGACAACCTCAAGTTACGTAGCTCGATGACGCTGTTCGCGCACTGTGGCGAGGACCGGGCCGACTTCGATGCGGTGCTGCAGAAGTTCTACGACGGCGAGGAGGACCCTGCGACGGTCGATCAGCTCTGACCGGCCGTCAGGGCGCGACGATCAGCCAGCCGTGCGGGGGCACCTGGGGATTGCGCACCCGCTCTTCGGGTGGGGCACCCGAACCGGCGACCACCTGCCCGGTCAGTTCCAGCGACAACGGCGCATCGTCGATGTTGAGGGCCACCACCAAAGCGTGATCGCCGCTGCGGGTCTCGTAGACGTAGCCGCGGTTCTCCACGGTTAGCGGCGCCGTGCGTGCGGTGTGCAGCCAGGGGTGGCGGCGACGCAGCCCGATCAGGAACTGGTGCAGCGCGAACATCTCCTGCCCCCACGTGTCGGCCTGGAGGGGAGGCGTGCCGAACCGGGGCCGCACCGCGTCGTCGCCGCCGGCCCGTTCTTCCTTGACACCGCGGAAACCGAACTCGTCACCGGCGTAGATGGTCGGCACCCCGCCCAGGGTCATCAGCAACACCAGGGCGTGGGCGACGTGCCGTGATTCATCGAGCTTGCTCGCGATCCGCGTGACGTCGTGGTTGCCGATGAAGGTCTGCGGAACGAAGGCCTTCAGGAACTCGTTGTGCCGTCGCAGCGCCCAGTTCAGTTCGTGGAAGTTGCCGTCGTTGAGGCTGCTCCAGATGGCCTTCCACAGCTCGTACTGGGTGATCGCGTTGTAGCCGGCCTGTGCCACCATGCCGGCGTAGTCGCCGTGGATGACTTCGCCGACGAACCACGCGTCGGGATGCGCTTCGCGTACCCGCGGCAACACGTGCGACCAGAATCGTTGTGGCACAGCGTAGGCCGCATCCAACCGCCAGCCGTCGGCACCTCGGCTCAGCCAGTGTGACAAGACGTCGACGGTGTAGTCCACCACGACCGGATTGTTGTGGTTGAGCGTGATCAGCTCGCCGTGACCCTCGAATGTGTGGAATCGTCCCGGGCGTCCGCGGAACCACTGCGCGGCCTCGGCGTCCCCGTCGACGGCGGCGCGATACGCGGGGAAGTCGGTGCCGACGTGGTTGAACACGCCGTCGAGCAGGACTCTCAGCCCGCGGTCGTGCGCTTGCCCCACCAGCGTGTCGAAGTCACTGTCGTCACCGAGCCTGGGATCGATGCGCAGATGGTCGGTGGTGTCGTAACCGTGTGTGCGGGAAGCGAATATCGGCCCCAGCGCGATACCGGAGGCCCCGAGGGTGATCGCATGGTCGAGCCAGTCGCAGATCTGCAGCAGTCGGTGCTCGTCGGTACCCGGTGGTTGCTCGGCGGGAAACGCCCCGACAAAGCCCAGGGGATAGATCTGCCACCAGATCGCGTGCCGCACCCAGTCGGGTTCACTCATGGCCGGAACCGGGCTTCGTAGAGCGACTTCATCTCGTCCTCGAATTGTGGGGCCGGGCCGTCGGTGACCACCCGCGGCGCGACGGTGGTGATGGGCAGAGGCGCCACCGGTGACGGCGGGGCACCCCACTCCTCGAGCCACCGGGACAGCTGTTGCGACGAGGTGGCGTAGACGATTCGCCCCAGACCCACCCAGGCATGCGCCGCGGCGCACATCGGGCAGTGTTCACCGGAGGTGTAGACGGTGGCCCGGATGCGGCGCACCGGGGCGATGTTGTCGACGGCCCATCGGGCGATGGCGAACTCGGGGTGTTGGGTGGCGTCGCCGTTCTTGACCCGGTTCCGGTCCTCGAAGAGGACTTTTCCGTCGGCGTCGACCAGGATCGAACCGAATGGCTCGTCACCGTCGTCGAGCGCGACACGTGCCAACTCAACACATCGAGCCAGCCGTTCGACGTCCAGGTCGCTCAGGGCCACGAGTCCGAAGTCTACGCACCGGGCGATGACTTCTCGGGTCGCGGCGGGTCGGTACTGCCGAAAAGGAGGCTGATTGTGCCGGACCACAGAGCCACGATCGAGAAGCCGGCGGGCTGATCAGCCGCCTGGACACCTATCACGCCTGGCTGCGCAGGTGAACCACGAGCGGTTCTGCGCGCCGAACCCGACGCCGTCGGAGCTCTAACCCATCCGGCATGCGCATGAGGCGCCGATAGGTACATCGGCGCGGGCCTTCGCGAGGTCGAGCTGCCTGCCGATGATCGCGGCCTCCGCGGCGCGTCCCATTCTCTGCAGGCACTCGTGGTAGCCGTGCAGACTCCACAGATTGTTGGGGTGTTGGCACGGCCGGGCAAGCGTCGGGTCGAGCCCGAGATCAGCCTCGTAGACCTTGGCGGCGTCGGCGACGTGTCCCTGCTCCAGTAACAGAGCGCCGTAGGCGTGCCGGGTGGGTTGCATCCAGCCCCACGGCTCGTCGTAGGGCAGGTTGTCGTCCAATTCGATTGCCCGCCTGAGGTTCTGGAAAGCGGTATCGAAGTCTGCCTCACGGTACGCGATCTCACCGTCGAGCATGGCGCGTGCGACGTCGAGGATGTCGCGGCTGGTGTTGTTGAACAGGTACCGGGTTTCGGGGATCGTCGCGTACGCCGCTTCAAAGGCCTCCCGCTCGGCCTTGGCCAGGTCGATCTGTCCTTTCGCGGCGTGCGCCACGCCGCGCCCGTAGTGGATGGTGGCAGTGGTGGTGCAGTACAGTGCGGGATCCTCGGGCAGGGGTTCGGCGATCAGCTCGTCCCAGCGTCCGAACCGGATCAGCACGTGAATTCGCAACGGGACGAAGGCTTCCAGCCAGTCCGCCATGGGAGGCGAGGCGATGGACAGCAGTGTCGGGGTCAGCTGGCCGGCCAGTTCGTCGGCTGCGGCCAGCGCCACCTGCGACTGCCCGCTGAACATCGCCGAGTACACCACGAAGTGCAGATCGTGGGCCCGGTAGAGCGAGTAGAAATTGAGGGGCCCTTGATGTTCGACGAACTTGCGATCAGCCGCCACCGCCGTCTGGTTCGACACCACCGAGCTGCGGTAGTCGCCGCACAGCACGTCGATGTGGGTCGGCATGTGCTGCAGGTGGCCGGCGTCGGGTACCAGGTCTCGCAGCAGGTCCGCGGCCGGTAGCGCGTCTTCGGGGTGTGCCGACATCTCCATGGTGTGGATGTAGATGTGCAACAGGCCGGGGTGGGTCCTGCCCGCGTCGGTGGACAGGGCGGCGTCGAGGATTCGCTTGGCCTCCACCACCCGTGAGCCGGGGGCGGGCTCACCGGTGCGGGTATCCCACAGCGCCCACGCGGTGACGTTGACCAGCGCGTCGGCGGCCAGCGTCTGGACGTCGATGTCGTCGGGACAGGCGTTTGCGAGCTCGAGCATCGCGTCGGCGTACGCGGTGTGCCCGGACTCGAGCGCCGCCATGTCGTCGGCATCGTCGGTGGGGAAGCGGGCCGCCAACGCCTCGATCAGCGCACGTTCGGTCGGATCGGTCGCGCCCTGTGCGGCCAGCTGGAGTTCCATGCGCGCCCGCGCCAAGGACACCGCGATGTCCACCGGGTCGAACGCGTCCCAGGCCTTGTTGTAGTTCGGGCCGATCGCATACGCGATGCCCCACCGGGCCAGCCACAGGGTGGGGTCCAGGCTCAGGGCCTTCTCGAAGCACGCGATCGCTTCATCGTGGTTGAATGCATACGCCCAGACCAGTCCCCGGTCGAACCACAATTGTGCCTCCGCGGACAGGGTTTCGACCGGCCGGTGATATGTGCCGAGGTCGTAGTACGGCTCGGTGTCGACCGCTTCGGTAGTCATGATCAAAACCCTAGATCGTCGGATCCCGGCTCGTCACGGCTTGGCTGTCCGCATCGGCGTTCCTCTCCGGAGGGAGCCGCACCCGTAGCATCACCGTCATGATTCGCTGTGTTCGGCTGTGGACCGGGCAGGACGGTGGTTCGCACGTGCAGATCGGGCAGCTTGCCATCCGCCCGGGCCGCAACGACGACCTGGTGTCACCGTCGATGTCCGCCGCGCACGTCACGGTCGAGGAGACAGCCGGCGGGGGCTCGTTGGCGTGGCACACCGCCCCGGTGCGCCAGCTCGTCGTAACTCTCTCGGGCACACTGCGGTTCGTCACCCGTGACGGCGAGCAGTTCACTCTGCGCCCCGGCGACGTGCTACTCGCCGAGGACACCGCCGGCAGCGGGCACCAGTGGCAGCTACAGGACGACGATCCCTGGCGCCGCATGTACGTGGTGCTGGCGCCCGGGGCCGAGGTGCCGTTCGTTCCCGATTGATCGATTGACAATCGATAGATATCGAGCGATAGTCATGCAATGACCGGAGCCCGGTACGTGGTGACCGCGATCAAGGCGTTTCTGGGCGTCCTCTTCGCGATACTGGTGCTGCTGCAGACCTTTTCGCTGCCAGGGCAGTTCGCCCACCTGGCCGCGGAGTCACCCGGTCAGGCCCACCTGCGCTGGCCGCTCACCGCATTGGCCGTCTTCTGGGTGTGCTGCGCACAGGTGGTCATCGTGTGCACCTGGAAACTGCTCACCCTGGTGCGGGACGACCGCATCTTCGACACCCGCGCCCTGGTGTGGGTGGACGGCATCCTCTGGGCCGTCGGCGCCGGCTGGTCGGTGTTCCTGGCGGTGTTCCTGATCGTGGGTTTCCGGGCCGACGATCCCGGGCTGCCGCTGTTGTTGTTCCTCCTGCTGGTCGCGGGGGCGGTGTTCGGACTGGTGGTGGTGGTCATGCGCTCGCTGTTGCGGCAGGCCACCGCACTGCGCGCCGACATGGATGCCGTCATCTGATGGCGATCGTGGTGCGGATCGATGTCGAACTGGCCAAGCGGAAGATGAGTGTCGGCGACTTCGCCGAGCAGGTCGGTCTCACCCCGGCCAATGTGGCGGTGCTGAAGAACGGCCGCGCCAAGGCCGTGCGATTCAGCACGCTGGACGCCATGTGCCGGGTACTCGGCTGCCAACCCGGTGATCTCCTGGAATGGGTGGACGACGACTCCGATCAGTGACCCGCCACCACGTCGGACTCGTCGATCTCCACCGGATCCTTGGACCCCGGCAGCAGTGAATAGGCCAGGCAGACCACCGCGAAGAACAGATAACCCAGTGACACCGCCGGGTTGGCCGCCCACTCGACCTGTGGAGCGTGGATCAGGCCGATGAACGACAGCGCCGCGCCCACCCCCGCGGCGATCGCGGCGTAGCGGAATTTCTTCTCCAGGATGAAGCACACCATGCTGCCCAGGATCAGGCCCACCAGCACCGCGCCCTCGCCGAGCACCTTGAGGCCTTCGTACACCACACCGGCGCCATTGAGTGCTTCCATCCCGACCTCGGCGGCAGAGGTACCGGCAGCATTGAGCGCGTTGTCGATCAGGCCTCGGCCCCACTCCGCGAGATTCGGTAGCAGCGCGGCCACCACGGCCACCGCGTGCAACCGGGGCACCGCCTGGAACGCCTGCGCACCGATCAGCAGACCGATGTACAGCAGGATCGGCACGATCGCGGGTACCGGCAGTAGCGCGTCCAGCACGCCGAAAAGCCCGATGAAGCACAGGATTCCGATGGCGACGCCGCTGGCCAGTGAGTACGAAGCCCGGCCGCCGGCATCTTTCCAGCCCGGGTGGCCGATGTAGACCGCCGGCGGGAACGGCGAACCGAACGCCGATCCGATCACCGCGCCGGCACCGTCGGCCAGCAGCACGCTGCGCAGGTTGTAGTTGTCCCCGGCGGCCGCGGCGCTCTCGACATTGCTCATGGCCTCGGTGAAGTTGTACACACCCAGCGGAATGGCGGTACCGAGCAGCGGGGCAAGGTCGGACAGGCCGTTGAACAGCAGATCGATACGCAGATCAGGGATTCCGATCGCGATGTTGGTGACCGCAGCACCCACGTCGGGCGCTGACATGAAACCGCCGATCCAGCCGATTGCCGTGCCCACCAGCAGCGCGGCCAGACCCACCGGGATGTTGAACGGCAGCTTCATGTTGGTGAAGAACCCGATCAGGATGATCGCCAAGACCGGCAGACCGATCCAGGCGGCCTCCCACATCTGCGCCGCCGGTCGCATGGAGATGAAAGTGATGGAGATACCGGCCAGGGTGCCCAGCATGGCCGCCCGCGGGGTGAGCTTGCGGATGTAGGGGCCGACGAACGCGCCGATCATCACGATGACGCCGATCAGGAAGGCCCACGCCAGACCCGCCTCCCAGGCGCGCACGGGATCGTCGGTGTTCAGGTACACCGGCAGCATCACCACGAACACCACGATGAACATGTGCGGCACACTCGGCCCGTACGGCAAAGCCGTGACGTCCGAGCGGTTTTCCCGTTTGGCCAGCCGCCGGGCCAGGAACGTGTAGTACAAGTTGCCCAGGATCAGCGCCACCCCGAGGGCCGGGAGCACGGTCCCGAGCACGTCGCCGGCAGGCACGGCGATGACCCCGATCATCAGACCTGTCAAGGTCAAGACGTTGACCAGGATGTTGAACCCGAGACCGAAGAACGCGTTGAGGTCGCCTCGGGTCCACCAGGAGACGCCGGAGCCGGCCGACTTGTGAACCGGCGGGTCCGCGGGTGTGACGTCAGTGCTCATGTCGAGAGTCCTTTCAGGCGGCTGTCGGGGTCAGGGCGTTGAGTGCGGGAATGACGGCGCCGGTGTCGGCGACCCACCCGAAGATGCCGCCCTGGGCCGCGATCATCTTCAGGCCGACTTCCTGGAACTCCGGGAAATACGAACCGACACAATCGGATACGACCAGGCATTCATAACCCCGGTCGTTGGCCTCGCGGGTGGTGGTGTGCACACACACCTCGGTGGTGACGCCGGTGACCAGCAACTGGGTGATCCCCGCCGCGGTCAGCACGTCCTGTAGTTCGGTGGCGTAGAACGCGCCCTTTCCGGGTTTGTCGATCACGAGTTCACCCTCGATCGGTGCCAACTCGTCGACGATGTCGTGGCCGTACTCGCCGCGGATCAGAATCCGTCCGTACTTGCCGGGATCTCCGATGCGTTTCGACGGCGCACCGCGGTTCAGCTTGGCCGGCGGGCAGTCGGCCAGGTCGGGCCGGTGCCCCTCGCGGGTGTGGATCACCATGACGCCGGCCTCGCGGGCCGCGGCGATCAGCGCCGCCAGTGGCGGCACCACTTTCAGCAGCTGGTCGACGTCGTTGCCGAGACTTTCCCCGAAACCGCCGGGCAGCAGGAAATCCCGCTGCATGTCGATGACGATCAGGGCAGTCTTGCCTGCGACGAGGGAGAACGGGGACGGCGCTGCGGGAATGTCGACGGCGGTGTTCACACATGCTCCTCGGAGGTCAGATCAGCGGACTGGGAAAGGGCCGAACGCGGTTCGTCGAGCAGCTGAGCCGCCAGCTGCAGCGCCACATCGTCGGTCTGTGCGGCGCCGAGCAGGGTGGCGCTGTAGGGCCGCCCGTCGGAGAGGGTGCCGAGCGGCACCGCTACGCCCAGCAGGTCCAGCAGATTTCCGAAGTGGGTGTAGTGACCCAGCATCGTGTTGGTCTCGATGGGCCGGTCGAGCACCTGCTCGACGGTGAAGGTGGTCCCGATCGTCGGTACCACCAGAACATCCATGCCCTGCCACAGCCGCCCGACTTCCGCGCGCAGTTCCTGCAGGCGCTGCAGCGCGGCGAAGGCGTCGACGGCGGTGTATTTCTGCCCGCTGAGCAGGATGTCGCGCACCACCGGATGGATCGAATCAGGCTGGGCGGCAAGGAAGTCCCCGAACACCACCAGCCGCTCGGCAACCCACGGACCCTGGTAGAGCAGTTCGCCGGCGGCCAGGAACGGCGCCAGCGACACCTCCACGGTGTCGACCTGGCCGGCCAGTCGGTGCCGGAACGCCAGGTGGGCCTGTTTCATGGCCTCGTCGCCGAAGAACTCGAGTTCGTCGACGGCGGGCAGTCCGACGCGGATCGGCGCACCGTCGAATCGGGGGCCGCGGTCTCGGGACCACGCGTCGTCGTCATCGCGGCCCGCCATCACGTCGAAGGCGCGGTCCACGTCGTCGACGCATCCGGCCATCAGCGTGATGCAGTCCAGCGACTTGCAGGCCGGTACCAGTCCGACCGTACTGATCAGGCCCCGTGAGGGTTTGAACCCGATGACGCCGTTGAGCGCCGCGGGCACCCGGCCGGATCCGGCGGTGTCGGTGGCCACGGCGAAGGGCACCTGACCCAGGGCCACGGCCAAGGCCGAACCCGAGCTGGAGCCCCCGGAGATCATATTGCCGCCGTACACACTGCGCGGCATCGGGTACGGGGTGCGGGTGCCGTTCAGGCCGGTGGCGAATTGGTCGAGATTGGTCTTGCCGACGTAGAGGGCGCCGGCGTCGAGCAGGCGCTGTACGACGGGGGCGGTGCTGGTGGCCACGTAGGAGTAGTCCGGGCACGACAGGGTGGTCGGTACCCCCGCGACGTCGATACTGTCCTTGACGCCGAAAGGCACCCCATAGAGGGGCAGAGCCCTTGCGCCAGGGCGGTTTTCGATCTCCCTGGCCGCCGCCAACAGTTCCTCGCGGGGCACCGTGGACAGCCACGTCCCGTCCTCACCGCGGGCGGCGATGGCGTCGGCCACCCGGGCCGCGGTCTTGGTGGGCGAACCCGAACCGCCGGCGTGGGATTCGAGGATCTCCGCGACGGAGGGGCCCAGCGACGGCCCGGGGGAGTACGTAACCATAACTGTCGATTGTCGACAGAATGATGGCGCTGTGAGGTCGGCTGTGTGTCGATTGTGTTAGCAACGCCGGTGCAACGAGGGCGACTACAGCCGCAGGTAGCTCAGGTGACCGTGATCGTGCATGGCGGCCAGTACCACCGCGGCGTCGTTGGTCGACAGCGCCGCCACGATGGCCTCATGCCGCTCGATACCGTCGTCGGCGTGGTGGTGCCGCGCCTCTTCGCGCAGATTGACCGCCATGGGCAGCTGCAGCTTCAGCAGGATCGGTTCCAGGGCGATGTCGAGTTGGCGGTTGTCGGCCAGTGCGACGACAGCGGCGTGGAACTCGCGGTGGGCATCGTCGCGGTCGAGGTCGGTTGCGGCGGCCTTCATCTGGGCCAGCGCCTCGTGGACCGGACGCAGCGCCGAGGCCGGGTCGCCCAGGGGCAGTGCGCCTTCGATGGCGTGACGCTCGAGCACCCCGCGCAGTTCGAACAACTGCAGGATGTCCCGCGGCGACCAGGCCGTGACCCGCGATCCTCGCCGGGGCAGGTGCTCGACGAGGCCCTGTTGGGCCAATTGCCGTAACGCCTCGCGCAGCGGCGCCCGGCTGATGCCCAGGTCGGCGCACAACTGTTCCTCGATGATCTTCTCACCGGGCTGCAGTGCGCCGCTCATGATGGCGTCCCGTACGCGGCGGGCCGCGACCTCGTTCAGGGTCGCGGGCAGGGTGTGCTGTCTGGGTGCCGCCATGGCTGGAGTCCGGAGGTCCTCTCGAGGGTGGATCGCGTCGATTGTCGACAACAATAAGGGTGCTGCCGGAGGCTGGCTAAGCTGAAATGCGGAAGGACGATGCGGCATGACGCGAAATGACCACGCCACCAAGGCTTCACACGATCTACCTGAAATCGGAGCGCAGGCCCGGCGATTGGCCGATCTGGGGATCATCGGCGGTGTCAGCGGTTCGCTGCCGTCCGGGCGGGGCCTGCTGGTGCTGAACCCGCGGTGGGCGCCGGCGTCGGCGCTGGCCCCACAGATGACACGCGCAGGCAAAGCGGGGTTCGTGGTCACCGATATGACTGACGTCGACGAGTTCCGTCCGATCGAGTCGGTGACCGTGCCGACAACGGCGTTCTACCTCGTCGAGGATCCCCAGCGGGGAGACGAGATGGCGAACTGGAGCCCCGACGAGGCGCTACCGGCCATCGCCGGGGCCGGACGCACACCGCTCACTCTGGCCGAGGGAATCCAGTGGGTGATCCAGTGCCCCGCCGTCCTGGAGCGCAATCACTGCTTCATGACCATCGCCTCGCGGTTGCGCCGGCCGAACGGCGCTCTGGACAGCCGCACCCCCGCGCTGTGGATCAGCAACGGCACCGGCCGCGACGGTCGCGCCCGCCGCGACGCCCCGAAAGTCGGCTGGTGCTGGGCGGGCAATCGGCACACCTGGCTGGGTTTCGCGTCCGCCGCGGGCCGGAGCGAGGTTCAGCTCTCGGCGTCGGCGATCGACAGCAGGTGACGGGTGATCGTCTCGACCTCCACCGCCAGGACACGCTGGGCGATGTGCGATTTGTCCAGAAACGAGGTCGCGGATTCGCGGAGCTGCTGTTCGGCGGCCACCAAGTGCGTGGCGTCCAGGGTCCAGGCGCGTCCCGCGCGCGGCGTGTCCCCGCGCAGCGCATCGACGAAATCGTCCACCGCCACCACGAAGCGGCGGTCCAGGGTTTCCGGTCGCACCCCGGCAACGTGGCGTTCGAGCACGGCGCACGATGCGGTGATCGCGTTGAGTCCCGCCCGGTAGGTGGTGAGCCAGCGTCGGACCACCGAGGCGTCCGCGTGCACGCTGCCGCTGGCCGCGTCGAATGCTGATCGCGCCCGCATGGCACGCTCCCAGGCGGCGGCGATCACGGTCTCGGCATCGGAGAGTGGATGGACGAAGGCGCTGATCACCGTTGCGGCATAATCGATTTCGGCCTTCAGTAGTTCGCCCGCGCGCTGATACAGGCGCACCAGTGCGCCATCCGGGAGCAGCACGTGACTGCCGATGGCCAGGGCCGCCCCCAGGCCCGCCGCCAGCAACCGCTCACGCCAGGCCTCCCGGGGCACCGAACCCTCGATGTCGATCAGGAACACGATCGCCGCACTCAGCGCAACTATCGCCGGAACGTGGCCGAGGCCTTGCACGGCGTACGCGGCGCCGACGAACAGCACCGCAAAGACGGCCGACACCACCCCGGTGGGGTGCCAGAGGACAGTGGCCGAGGTGGCCAGGGTGATACCGCCGATGGTGGCGAGAACCCGGATGACGCAGAGGGTGTAGGTATGGGCGGTTTCGGGACGTAACACCAGAAAGACGGTCAGCGCGATCCAGTAGCCCCGGGGCATCCCGGTGACCGCCGCGACGGCGGTTCCGATCGCCGCGGCGCCCGCCAGTCGCATCGCATGCCGGAGAATCGGCGAGCTCCACCTGAGCTGGGCCCGCAGCGACGCGAGCACCGAACCGACGGCCCGCACCGGTACGCCGGACCCGGTGAACCGCAGCGCCGTCGCCTCGTGCAATTGCGCCTGGAGGCGGCGCGCCCGGGCCATCGCTGTCTTCGGTACCCGGTCGACCGCCCGGTCCAGGGCGGCCAGCGCCTCCTCGGCGTCGCTGCGACCACCACCGCCGAGGGCGTCGAGGGTGTCAGCGGCGGCCGACACCACGGTGTGGGTGGCCGGGTTCTGCGAATCAGACTGCAGTGCAGTCAGACTCATCGCTATGCGCTCGGGTAGGCCGTAGCGCGGACGGGTATAGGCCTCGCGCAGGGTCAGCAGTGGTGCCACGTCCAAAGTCGCGGCCGGATCGGCCACCAGTTCCCGGGCCCCGGTGGCCACCGAGCGATAGGCGGTGGTGAGCGCGGTCCGCTGGATGTGCCACTGACGTCGCGGCCATGCCGCGACCAGCAGCGCCTGGGTCAGGCCGCCGGCGAGGGCCAACAGTGCGGTGATCGACGCGGCACCCAAGGGGGCGGGCTGATGCCCGCATGTCACCAGCAGCGCACCCAGCGCTGTCGCCACCAGACCCGCGTCGGCGCTCACCGCCCATGCCAGTCCCGCGGCCACCGCGCACATCACGACCACAAGGAGGAACAGCACGTCGTGTGCTGCCGCCCAGGAGCCGGCCAGCGTGACGATCGCGGCGAGAGCCGACACCCCGAGCACCCTCGGCATGCGTCGTGGATTGTCTTGCAGGGCCACCGCCCCGGCGATGGCCGCGCTGCCACCTGCGGCCATCGCCGCGCCCGGCGACCCCCATTCGAGGGCGAGCACCACCGCCAGCAGGATTCCGAGCAGGCTGCGCGCCACCTCGCCGATGTACGGCCATGCCGGCCTCATCTCAGACATTATGCGCTGCTGCCCAGCAGGTAGATTCCATCCATGGAGAAGGTCATCTTCGTGCTCCGCGCCGAGCCCGGCGGGGGCGACGACGCCTGGTGCGACCAGTTGCGGGGGCCGGCGGCTGCCGAGCTACTGGATCTCGGTCTGCCCGGACTGACGGTCAATGTCAAGGATGCCGCGGTGCGAGACTCGCTGATGACGCTGTCCACACTCGATCCTCCGGTGAACGCGGTGGTGAGTGTGTGGACCCAGCAGTCCTACGGCCCGCAGCTGGACGCGGCCGCCGCCGTGCTCGAGGCCGTCGCCGCCGACGTTTTCGGCTACCTGGTCACCGAATCGATCCCGCTTGCGCCGCCGGAGACTGAATTCGGCAGCAGGACAAGCGGTTTGGCAAACATTGCGCTGTTGCGCAGGCCGGCCGGGCTCGATGAGGCCACCTGGCGGCACCGGTGGCAGATCGACCACACCCCGGTGGCCATCGAAACGCAGGACACCTTCGGCTACATCCAGAACGCCGTCGTGCGTGCGGTGACGCCCGGCGCGCCCGAACTGGCCGCCATTGTCGAGGAGCTGTTCCCCGATGCCGCCGTCACCGATCTCAAGGCGTTCTTCGGCGCCGACGACGATGATGAGCTCGGTCGTCGGATCACCCGGATGGTGGCCAGCACATCGGCCTTCGGCGCCAACGAGAACATCGACACGGTACCCACCAGCCGCTATGTGTGGCGTGACGCGTTCGCACGGTCATGACCAGCCTCCGCGAAGCTGTCGCGCTTGCCCGGGCCGAGAGCGGGCTGGCCGTGGTCTCGACCGTGCGTGCCGACGGCACGGTCCAGGCCTCTTTGGTCAACGCGGGCATCATCGACCACCCGTCCACCGGCACACCGGTGCTGGCCTTCGTCACCTACGGCAAGGTCAAACTGGCCAACCTCCGGCAGCGGCCTGCCCTGGCCGCCACCTTCCGCGCCGGCTGGCAGTGGGCCACTGTCGAGGGCCGGGCGGAACTGGCCGGACCCGATGACCCGGTGGACTGGCTGACCGACCTGCCCCAGCTGTTACGGCAGATCTTCACCGCCGCCGGCGGTACCCATGACGACTGGGATGCCTACGACCGAGAGATGGTGCGGCAGCGCCGCACCGCGGTGCTGATCACACCAACACGCATCTACTCGAACTAGAGCCTCTAGTCTCTACAGGCGTGACACTGCAGATCGCCGATGACAACCGGGTCCGCACGCTGACGCTCAGCCGTCCGGAGGCGCTCAACGCCTTCAACGAGGCGCTCTACGATGCCACCACGGTCGCCTTGCGGGAGGCCGCCGACGATCCCGAGGTCGCGGTCGTGCTGATCACCGGGCAGGGCCGCGCGTTCAGTGCGGGCACCGATCTCGCCGAGATGCAGGCCCGCATCACCGATCCGGACTTCACTCCCGGCGAATACGGTTTCCTGGGTCTCATCGACGCCCTCACCGCGTTTCCCAAGCCGCTGATCTGCGCTGTCAACGGCTTGGGGGTGGGCATCGGCACGACGATCCTGGGTTTCGCCGATATCGCGTTCATGGCCAGCACGGCGAAGCTGAAGTGCCCGTTCACCAGTCTCGGGGTGGCCCCGGAGGCGGCGTCGTCCTACCTATTGCCGCGGCTGATCGGTCACCAGAACGCCGCCTGGCTGCTGATGTCGTCGGAATGGGTGAGCGCAGCCGAGGCGCTGCGGATGGGTCTGGTGTGGAAGGTGTGCGAACCGGAGGAGTTGCTGACCGAGGCCCACACGCACGCCGCTGTGCTGGCATCGCGGCCGATCGCCAGCCTGCAGGCCGTCAAAGCGACGATGGTGGCCCCGATCCGGGCCGAGATCGAGGCGGCACGGGCGCGAGAGAACGCGTGTTTTGTCGAGTTGATGGGGGCGCAGGCGAACGCGGAGGCCTTGGCCGTGTTCAATGACAAGGCGGCCGACGAAAAGTCCTAGTTCAGGATGCCACCGCGGTGTCGGCGGCCAACGTTGCGGCAATGATCGCCCGCACGGTCACGCGGCACCGCCCACAGTCCGAACCTGCCCCGCACGCTGCGGCAACCTGCTTGGACGTGCAGGCGCCCTTGGCGATCGCGTCGGCGACACAATGGCTCGTCGCGCCGGTGCAGAGGCAGACGTACATTAGCGCAGTCTAACCTAAGTAGGCCCGAAGTGTTAGGGCATCCTCAGTTAGGTGTGCCTACGTTAAAACCGCAGGTAGAGATGGGTTTTTCCGGCGATTCATGCGTGCTTTGACCGCTGAACTGGGCTAGATTCGTGGGAGCAGCGGATCCGCGCACAGCCCAGCGCGCCCGCGAGCCACTGCAGTTTCCTCGTGTTGTCAGCCCATCTGTCATGCCGTTCGCGCCCTTCGAAGGAGCCCCCATGCAAGGCGATCCAGACGTCCTCAAGTTGCTCAACGAGCAGCTGACCAGCGAACTGACGGCGATCAATCAGTACTTCCTGCACTCCAAGATGCAGGACAGCTGGGGC
The DNA here is from genome assembly GCF_057656995.1 of Mycobacterium sp. Soil_C_30. Classification (NCBI taxonomy): domain Bacteria; kingdom Bacillati; phylum Actinomycetota; class Actinomycetes; order Mycobacteriales; family Mycobacteriaceae; genus Mycobacterium; species Mycobacterium sp. Soil_C_30. The sequence goes on from NZ_JBDGJH010000020.1 coordinate 22,110, forward strand.
TTCACCGAGGTGGCCGCGCACACCCGCAAGGAATCGTTCGAAGAGATGCAGCATGCGGAGGCGCTCACCGACCGCATCCTGTTGCTGGACGGGCTGCCCAACTATCAGCGGCTGTTCTCGCTGCGGGTCGGCCAGACCCTGCGTGAGCAGTTCGAGTCGGATCTGGCCATCGAACTCGAGGTGGCCGAACGGCTGCGCCCCGGCATCATCCTGTGCCGAGAGAAACAGGACAGCACCAGTGCCAACCTGCTCGAGAAGATCATGGCCGACGAGGAAGAACACATCGACTACCTCGAAACTCAGCTGCAGCTGATGGACCGCCTGGGTGAAGAGCTCTACCTCGCGCAGTGCGTCTCGCGGCCGCCCGGGTCGCAGCAGGAGTGATCTGTCGCGGCCTGCGCGTAATCTCGTCGGCGTGTCATTAGTCGCGGGTATCGATTCATCCACGCAGTCGTGCAAGGTCCTGGTTTGTGACGCCGAAACCGGCGCCATCGTCAGGTCGGCCTCGGCTCCGCATCCTGGCGGAACCGAAGTCGACCCGGCTGCCTGGTGGGACGCGTTGCAGACCGCGATCGCCGGTGTCGGCGGGCTCGACGATGTCGAGGCCGTCGCCGTCGGTGGCCAGCAGCACGGCATGGTCTGCCTGGATTCCTCCGGTGAGGTCGTCCGAAAAGCGTTGCTGTGGAACGACACCCGGTCCGCGGATGCCGCGGTTGACCTGACCGCCGAACTCGGCGGCGCCACCCGCTGGGCGCAGGAGACCGGCCTGGTTCCGGTGGCCTCCTTCACCGCGACGAAGCTTCGCTGGCTGGCCGACCATGAGCCCGAGAACGCCGATCGCACCGCCGCGGTGTGCCTTCCGCACGATTACCTGACGTGGCGGTTGGCGGGTTCCACCGATATCGCGGATCTGGTGACCGATCGAAGCGACGCCAGCGGTACCGGTTACTTCTCGGCCGCCGACAACAGCTACAAGGAGGATCTGCTGCTGTTGGCCACTCGCGGCCGCCTCCCGCGCCTGCCCCGGGTGCTCGGACCGCACGAGTCCGCGCTGCGCCTCGCCGGCGGCGGTGCCGCGCTGGGCCCCGGCGCCGGCGACAACGCCGCGGCCGCGCTCGGCTTGGGCGCCGCCTCGGGTGATTGCGTCATGTCCCTGGGTACCTCGGGGGTCATCAGTGCGGTCGGTGAGACGGCCTCGCATGACCCCGACGGCATTGTCGCCGGTTTCGCCGACGCCACCGGCAGGCAGTTGCCGCTGGTCTGCACCCTCAACGGCGCACCCGTGCTGGCGGCGGTGGCCAAGATGCTGGGCGTCGATCTCGGGCAGTTCGCCGAACTGGCGCTGTCGGCACCTGCCGGCAGCGAAGGCCTGGTGTGGATTCCGTATTTCGACGGCGAACGGTCACCGAACCTGCCCGACGCCCGCGGCGCATTGCAGGGTGTGAGCACCACCAACCTCTCGCCGGCCAACGTCGCCCGCGCCGCCGTCGAAGGGCTGTTGGCGTCGATGGCCTACTGCCTCGACAAGATCGCCGAGCAGGGGGTCGCGGTCGAGCGGGTCCTGTTGGTCGGCGGGGGCGCACATTCCGCGGCGGTGCGCCGGCTGGCACCGGCCGTGCTCGGACGTCCCGTCGAAGTGCCCACCCCGGGTGAGTACGTCGCGCTCGGCGCGGCCAAACAGGCCGCGTGGACGCTCGTCGGCGGCGAGGAACCACCGCAATGGCAACTGGAGGGTTCAGAAACGTACACCGGGGAACCCACGCCCCATGTCGTCGACCAGTATCACGCTGCACGAGGTCTCACACTGGGGCAACGCAAGATAATGCTCGTCTGACCGCCGTGTCGAACCCCGTGAGCAACGAGTCGGCCAGCTCGCTCGTCAGCCCTGCGCGCCGCAATCTCATCTTCGTGGCCGTGCTGTTGGGCATGTTGCTGGCCGCACTCGACCAAACCATCGTCGCCACCGCGCTGCCGACGGTCGTCGCCGACCTCGGCGGCGCCGGCCACCAGTCGTGGGTGGTCACCAGCTACCTGCTGGCGTCAACGATCGCCACCGCGATCGTCGGCAAGCTCGGCGACCTGTTCGGCCGCAAACAGGTGTTCCAGGTGTCGGTGCTGTTCTTCCTGGCCGGCTCCGTGCTGTGCGGGCTGGCCGGCTCCATGTCGATGCTCGTGGCCGCCCGCGCGCTGCAGGGCATCGGTGGTGGCGCCATCATGGTCACCGCCATGGCGGTGATCGGCGAGGTCATCCCACTGCGTGAACGAGGCCGCTACCAGGGCGCGCTCGGTGCGGTGTTCGGCGTCACCACGGTCATCGGACCGCTGCTCGGCGGTTTCTTCACCGACCATCTGAGCTGGCGGTGGGCGTTCTGGATCAACGTGCCCGTCGGCGTCGTCGTCCTGATCGTCGGCGCCGTCGCCATCCCGGCGCTGGCGCGGGCCACCAAACCCGTCATCGACTACGCCGGCATCCTGTTCGTCGGGCTCGGCGCCTCCGGACTGACCCTGGCGACCAGTTGGGGCGGCGGCGAATACGCCTGGACGTCACCGGTGATCATCGCGCTGTTCGTTGGATCCTTCGCCGCCCTGGGCGTGTTCATCTGGGTCGAACTTCGGGCCAGGGAGCCCATCCTGCCCATGCGGTTGTTCCGTAGCCCGGTGTTCTCGGTGTGCTGCATCCTCGGGTTCATCGTCGGCTTCGCCATGCTCGGCGCGCTGACATTCCTGCCGACGTTCATGCAGTTCGTCGACGGGGTCTCGGCCACCGAGTCCGGCCTTCGCACGTTGCCGATGGTGCTCGGGCTGTTGTCCACGTCGATCGCCAGCGGTCAGATCGTCGGCCGCACCGGGCGCTACAAGATCTTCCCGATCGCCGGCACCGCGATCATGACCGTCGGCTTCCTGCTGCTGTCACGGATGGACGCCACCACTTCGATCTGGTTGCAGTCGATGTATCTGTTCGTACTGGGCTGCGGTATCGGGCTGTGCATGCAGGTTCTGGTGCTCACCGTGCAGAACACCTCCCGGTTCGAAGACCTGGGGGTGGCGACCTCCGGTGTCACCTTCTTCCGCACCATCGGAAGTTCGTTCGGCGCGGCCATCTTCGGCTCGCTGTTCGCCAACTTCCTGGCCGGCCGCATCGCACCCGCGCTGGCCGCCGGTGGTGCGCCGCCGGTGGCCGCCGAGTCGCCCAAGGCGCTGCACGAACTGCCCGCCCAGATGGCGGCGCCCATTGTCGACGCCTACGCCGACTCGCTGGGACAGGTGTTCCTGTGTGCGGCGCCCGTGGCGCTGGTCGGGTTCGTGGTCTCGCTTTTCCTCAAAGAGGTGCCGCTGCGCGACATGGACGCCGTCTCGGCCTCCGACCTGGGCGAGGGCTTCGGCATGCCCAGCGGCGAGTCGCCGGAGAAGATCCTCGAGACGGCCGTCGGACGGATGTTCCGCGATTACCCGGAGATCCGCCTGCGCCACATCGCCGGCCGGTACGGCGTCGACATGGATGTTGCGGGGCTGTGGGCGCTGCTGCAGATATACCGGCAGAACCAGGTGTTCGGCAGTGCGCGGCTCTCCGAGATCGGCGACCGGCTCCGGATGCCGTGCGAGGTGCTCGAGCCCACCTTCGACAAACTGACCGCCGACGGGTACGCCCTGCGCACCGGTGACCAGATGTGGCTCACGCAGTCCGGGGTGCGCCAGGTGGACGCCGCCTCGGCCGCCATCGTCGGCCGCATCGTCGACAAGCTGGCCCAGTCGCCGACCTTCCAGGGGCGGCCGGACCGTGAAGAAGTCGAGGCTGCGCTGGAACGGATCGCGCACCGCATGTTGGTGCAAGGAGAGAGCGGCACCGAAAAGGACGCAGGAAAACTAGAACACGTTCCTGCGCCGGGTTCCTCCGCGTAGCATCGCGGCCATGAGCCGAATCGGAGAGTTCCCCGACGATGATGTGGCGGGCTGGATCCTGAAGTCGCCGGAGATCGGCGCCGCGATGGCGGGCTTCACGCACGCCGTCTACAACAACAACCGGTTGCCGCTGCGGGTGCGTGAACTCGCCCGCATCGTCATCGCCCACGACAACGAGTGCGCGGTCTGCATCAACACCCGCGACGCCGACGGCCCCGCCGCCGGAGTGGACGAGGAACTCTACGAACACGCCGAGCAGTGGCGTACCTGGCCCGGATACAGCGAGCAGGAACGTATCGCCGCGGAGTTCGCGCACCGCTTCGGCACCGAACACACGAAACTGCGTGACGACGAGGACTTCTGGGAGCGTGCGAAGCCGCACTTCTCCGACGAATTGATGGCCGACCTCGCGCTGTCGTGTGCGATGTGGGTGGGCATGGGGCGGATGCTGCGCACCCTCGACATCGGCCAGACCTGCAAGCTGACCATTCCCAGCCGCGCCTGACCGGGCATGATGGCTGCATGACAGCCACTCCAGCCCCCGCGGCATCGATAGCCCAGCTCGAGGCCAACGACGTGGTGACAGTGGTGGGCACCGTGGTCAATCCCGCGGGACTCACCCACGCCAAGACTGTCCCGATCATGCGTATCAACGCGTTCGCCGATCCCGGCCTGGGCGCCAGCCCGGTCTGGCACGGGTTTGCCATCGACCAGGCGGGCATCGCCTTCACCGACGACATCAGCGTGGTCGGTGACGAGCGCATCCGGATCGACCTCACGGCGCTGCGCATCATCGGTGACGGATTGGCCTGGGCGCCGGGAGAATTCTTCACCCAGGACGGGCAGCGGGTACCGGCCTGCAGTCGCGGTGTGCTGACCCGCGTCGAGGAACAACTGGCCGCGCACGGGCTGCGCGCCCAGGTCGGTCACGAGCTCGAGTTCGTCCTGGTGGGCCTCGACGGTGCGGCGCTGCCGACGAACGCGTGGGCGCAGTACGGCCTGGCGGGAGTGCTCGAATACGAAGGTTTTGTCCGCGACGTCACGGCCGCGGCGACGGCTGCGGGGGTCAGCATCGAGCAGTTTCACCCCGAATACGGCGGTAACCAGTTCGAGATCTCGCTGCGGCCGCGCACCCCGGTGGCCGCGGCCGACCATGTGGTGCTGGCGCGCATCATCGTGAGCCGGGTTGCCCGCCGCTACGGACTCCGGGTCAGCTTCTCCCCGGTGCCGTTCGCCGGCGCGGTGGGTTCCGGTGCGCACCAGCACTTTTCGCTCACCCGCGGGGATCAGCCACTGTTCTCCGGTGATGCCGGGCCCTACGGTATGACACCGGAAGGGCAGAGTGCCATCGCCGGGGTGCTCGCTGGTCTTCCGCAGGCCCAGGGTGTGCTGTCCGGCTCGATCCTCTCGGGGCTGCGGATGCAGCCCGGGCACTGGGCCGGTGCCCACGCCTGCTGGGGAGCCGAGAACCGGGAGGCCGCCGTGCGGTTCCTCGTGGGTGGCCCCGCCAACCCCTACGGGGCCAATGTCGAGGTGAAGATCGTCGACCCGTCGGCCAATCCGTACTTCGCGTCCGCGGCCATTCTCGGCCTGGCACTTGACGGTATCGAGCGGTCGGCCGCGCTGCCGCCCGAGACCGCCGTCGATCCGGCCACTCTGAGTGAGGACCAGCGGGCCGCGGCAGGCACCGTGCAGCTGCCGGACGCGCAGCCGCAGATCATCGCGGCGTTGGACGAGTCGGCGCTGCTGCGCGGGATCCTCGGTGACAAGGCGGTCGACGTTCTGGTGGCCGTCCGGCGGTACGAGATCGAGCAGTTCGGTGAACTGTCCGCCGAGGATCTGACGGCGAAGTTCCGGTTGGCCTGGAGCCTGTAGCGTGTCGCTGGCTGAGCACGTGGCCGGGGTGGCGCTGATCGACCATCATGTGCACGGTTGCTGGGTGAGTGAAGGAACCCGGCAGCGGTTCGAGAACGGACTCAACGAAGCCAACACCGAACCGGTGGCGGCGTTCGACTCGGCGTTCGACAGCCAGCTCGGATTCGCCGTGCGCAAGCACTGTGCGCCACTGCTGAGTCTGGCCGAACATGTTGAGCCACAACAGTACTGGGAACGCCGCAGCGAGTTCACCGAGCAGCAGCTCGCCAAGGTGTTCCTGCCCGCGGCCGGTGTCACCGACTGGGTGATCGACACCGGGTTCGCCGCCGGGGTCACCGGTGTGGCCGAGCACGCGAACCTGGCCGGCGGACACGCCCATGAGGTGGTACGGCTCGAACAGGTGGCCGAGGAGGCCGCAGCAGCCGAGGGCGATTACGCCACGGCGTTCACCGAGGCACTGCAGCGGCGTGCGGCCACGGCGGTGGGCACCAAATCGATTCTCGCGTACCGCGGTGGATTCGAGGGCGACCTGTCGGAACCGGCGCCCGCCGAGGTGGAGGACGCGGCTGCACGCTGGCGTGACACGGGCGGCACTCGGCTGACCGACCGGACCCTGCTGCGGTTCGGGCTGTATCAGGGTCTGCGTCTTGGTAAGCCGCTGCAACTGCACGTGGGCTTCGGTGATCGCGACTGCGATCTGCACCGCACCAATCCGCTGCACCTGTTGGAGTTCCTGCGGAACTCCGGCGACACCCCGGTGACACTGTTGCACTGTTATCCCTACGAGCGCGAGGCGGGATACCTGGCCCAGGCGTTCAACAACGTCTACCTCGACGGCGGGCTGAGCATCAATTTCCTGGGGGCCCGGTCGGCGGCCTTCATCGCCCGGTTGATCGAGATGGCGCCGTTCCGCAAGATCCTGTACTCATCGGACGCTTTCGGCCCAGCCGAGTTGCACTATCTGGGCGCGCGTCTATGGCGCAATGGAATCGCGCAGGTACTGAGCGGTTTCGTCGAGACGGGGGAATGGAGGGAGCCGGACGCGATCCGCGTCGTCGATCTCATCGCCTCGGGCAATGCGCGTCGGATCTACGGACTCGAGGCGCCCTGAACTGATTCACAACCGCGCCACAGTACATCTACAGCGGGCGGGAGTTGCATGGCGGTCATGGCACACGACAACGAGTCCGACGTGGTTCTGCTCGTCAACGCGGATACCGATATCGCCCGCGAGGCGGCCCAAGACATTCTCGACAGCGGTGCGCGGGTGGTGGTGACCGCCCGCACGGCCGCCTCGCTGACCCGGATCCTGCTCCGTCGCAGCCGGGATCGCATGTTCGCGATTGCCGCCGACCTCGATGATCCACGTCAGCGGAGCCGGTTCTGCGAACGGGTGCTGACCGAGTACGGTCCACCCACCTGGGTGGTCGACGGCCGCACCGGTGAGGCGGTGGCGTTGGCCCGGCGTGGCTTGCTGAGGCCGGCCGCCTAGGTCAACCGTCCGCCCGCGGCGCGCCACTGGATCAGGCCGCCGCTCATGTTGACGGCCTCGAACCCGTTGTGCACCAACAGGTTTGCCGCGCCGGCAGAGCGGATGCCGCCTGTGCAGAAGGCGATGAGCAGCCGGTCGTCGGGAAGCTCGAGGCAGCGTTCGGGCAGGACCTCCAATGGCATGTGCACGGCGTCGGGAATGTGGACGCGGTTCCATTCGAACTCGCGACGTACATCCACCACCAGGGCGCCCTCGGCGACGAGGCCGAGGGCTTCGTCGGCGCTGACGGCCGGTGGCCGCCGCAGATAGTGCCGGAACCTCACAGCCTTCAGTTTAGCTGAAGGATGACGTACTACCGGCCACCCATCGTGTGACGTCTTCGTGCAGCGCCTGCGCCAGCGCCGGGTGTTGCGTCGTGAACGCTGAATCGAGGCGGGCGAGCTCGGTGGCGGCGCGAGCCAACAGTGACTCGCCTTCGGTGGTGACCCGCAGCCGCGACGCGGCCCCGGCATGCGCGGTGCCGTCGTCGACCAGTCCGGCCTCGACCAATGAGCTCACCGCGGCGTGCGCGCTCTGCACGGTGATCCGTGAGCGCCGGGCCAACTCGCTGAACGAGATGTCCGGTGTCCGACGGATGTGTCCCAGCAGCCCGTACTTGCGGGTGGTCACACCGAGCGGTTTCAACGCCTCGGCCAACGCGGCCTCCCAGGCCCGGCTCATCGCCAGCAGCGCGATGGTGGGGCTGAACGGCGCCTCGGACATGGAGGCAGGTTACTGCCTCAGACCTCGCCGCTGGCGTCGTAGACCCACGACATATCCGCGGTGGCGAAGTCCTCCAGCCACGTCGGCGGCGCGTGATCGGCCAGCGCCCCCATGTCCCAGTAGTCCTTCCACAGGGTGATCCGGCCGTCCACCACGCGGTGCACCGTGACGAAGCGCAGCAGTGCGGATTCGCCGGTGGCCCAGTTCCACTGCTCGGAGTGCTCGTACATCACGTTCTCACCCTCGGCCACCAGCACACCGTCGAAATTCTGGTAGCCGGCCAGGGATTCCAATCCGATCTTGAGCCGTTTCACGATGTCATCGGGTCCCTTGGCCGCCGCGGCGGCCCCGACCGGCATGTCGAGATAGATGCAGTCCTCGGACAGGAACGTCTTCACGGCCTCCCAGTCGCGGGCCGAGAGCGCACTCCACATCCCCAGCACCACGTCAGTGCACGTCACCACCTGCTCAACGGACATCGGCGAGCTCCTGGTCCCGGTGCAGCGCCGGTACAGGTTGGCCCGCGCGCAGGAAGCTTCCGGTGCGGGTGACACCCACCAGCTCGGTCGGCACCCCGTTGCGGAAAACCGTTCGCCCACCGACCATGACTGCGGTGACGGTGGCGTCGTTGCGGTTCACCATCCGCGACAGGCCACCGTACTGGGCAACGGGCTCCTCGGCGTAGGCGTCCAGGGACTCATCGAGTTTCTCGGGGTCGATCACCACCACGTCGGCGCGGTCGCCGAGACGCAGATGTCCGGCGTCGAGGCGGTACCAGTCGGCCAGCTCGCCGGTGAGCCGGTGTACGGCCGCCTCGATCGTCATGAACGGGGTGCCCGCGCGCTCGGCATTGCGGACATGGCGCAGCAGCCGCAACCCCATGTTGTAGAACGCCATGTTGCGAAGATGCGCCCCGGCATCCGAGAAACCCATCTGCACACCGGGTTCGGCGGCCAGTTTCTTGAGCACCTCGGGTCGGTGGTTCGAGATCGTCGTGCGCCAGCGCAGTGCCCGGCCGTGTTCGAGCACCAGGTCCAGGAACGCGTCCACCGGGTGCAGACCGCCGCGGTCGGCGCCGACCTGGCCGAACGATTTCCCGATCACCGAAGCATCGGGACAGTCGACGATCTCGGCGTCGAAGAAGTCGCGGTGCCACACCCGGATGCCGAGCTTGCTCTCGTACTCCTTGCGGAACTGCCTGCGGTAGGCCTCGTCGCGCATCAGCTCGTTGCGCTCCACCTCGTCGCGCAGGTGCAACGCGGCCGCGCCCGCGCCGAACTCCTCGAAGATCACCAGGTCGATACCGTCGGCGTACACCTCGAACGGCACGGGCAGGTGCTGCCAGCGGAAGTCGCCACCGAACCGGTTCACCACTGCCGCCAGCGGTCCCATGATCTTCACGGCGTACGGGTTGGCTTTGACGTCGGCCGCCGACAGCAGGCTGGTCTTGAGTTTCTTGCGGAACAGTCCGAGCGACTGGAACACCTGCGAACCGACGTTGAACGGGTTCTCGATATCGGGGCCCGACTGCAGGATCCGGCCGTTGCGCCGCAACAGCGACTTGAGCCGGCGCAGTTCGGTTGGCCTGGCGTAGGTGGACGGCAGCGTGCGCGACCGGCAGGTCTCACCGTCGAGCTTGTCGAAAAGCAGCTGCTGCGAGGACATCCCGACCATGCCGGCATCGATCGCCTCGGCGAGCATCCGCTCCATCTCCGCCTGTTCGGCCCGGGTGGGCCGCTGGTCGCCGCGGGTGGCCCGGTCCAGGCCCATGGTGGCGGTCCGCATGTCGGAGTGGCCGATGAAGGCGGCCACGTTCGGCCCCAGCGGCCGGGACTCCAGGGCGGCGATGTACTGCGCGCACGAGCTCCAATTCTTGTGGTCGTCCACCGCTGCGATCACGTGTTCGCGGGGAATGGCCTCGACGCGGCCGAACAGGTCACCGGCCTCGGTGCCGTCGACGTAGACCGTCGACAGCGAGCACGAGCCCAGCATGACGGTGGTGACACCGTGGCGAAGCGATTCCGGCAGAGCCGGCCCGCCGAGCACCTCGACGTCGTAGTGGGTGTGGATGTCGATGAGCCCGGGCAGCACCCACTGTCCGGAGGCGTCGATCACCTGGGGGCAGCCGGCCTCGTCGAGCGGCTCGGGGCTGATGGCGGCGATATGGCCGTCGCGGATGCCGATGGTGCGCACCACCGAAGCGGCACCCGAACCGTCGAACCACCGGCCGTCACGGATGATCGTGTCGTACGTCACAGCGTCAATAGAACCTGTTGCAGAAACCGGTGTCAACGATTCAGTGAACAGATTCTGGAGTCTGTTCACCGCCAGGAGTCGGGCTGGGTGCCGTCGAGGTCGGTGACGCCGTAGGCGCGGGCCAGATCCGCCGACGTGACCGACGCCTGGTTCCACCTGGCCCGGTGGGCGTCGGCGGCCAGTGCGGCCACCCCGCGGCCCAGATAGCGTGGACTCTCGGACTGGGCGAAGCCGGGCGGGGCCGTCGGTAGACCGCCTGGACGCTCCGGCGACAACGCTTCGCGCCACGAGTCTTCGGTGACCGACCAGTTGTCCAGCATCATCTCCGACCGCAACCAGCCGGGGGTGACGGCGACTGCGGTGGCGCCGTGCTGGGCCAACTCGTGTCCCTGGGAGAACGCCAACCGGTTCACCGCCGTCTTCGCCAGGTCGTAGAACACCGAGATCCGGTACTTGTTCGCGTTGTATTCCGTTGTACCGTCGGTGATCTCGACCAGGAGGCCACCGGGTTTGGTGAGCAGCGGCAGGAGGTGATGCGAGGTCACCAGATGGGTCTCGACGCCGAGGCGTAGGATCCGCAGGCCGGCTTCGAGGTCGTGTTCCCAGATCGGGGTGTTCCATTGTGCCGGTGGGCCTTTCAAGATCTCGGCACCCCAGATGTCGTTGACCAGGATGTCGATTCGGCCATAATCGTGGCCCAGCCGTTGCGCCAGATTCCCGACGGCATCCCGATCCAGATGGTCCACGGCTACCGCGACGCCGACCCCGCCCGCTTGATCCACCAGTGCGGCGGTCTGCTCGATGGTCTCGGGCCGGTCGTAATCCGAATGTAGTGGGGTGACCGAACTACTGCGGCCGGTGCAGATGACCGTGGCGCCCGCTTCGCCGAGCCCGATCGCGATGCCGCGGCCGGCGCCGCGGGTCGCGCCGGCCACCACCGCAACCTTGCCCCGCAGCGCGTGTGTTGCCCGCATACTCAAAGAATGACACCGCTGCAGCGTTACATCGCCGAGGAGATCGCGACTGACCACGTTGACGGGCTGCTGACCCGACGAGAGGCCATGCGCCGGCTGGGGCTGCTGGGGGTGTCCGCGGCCGCGGCGTCGGCGCTGATCGCGGCCTGCAGTGACGAGAAGGCGTATCAGGCAGGTACCTCCAGTGAGAGTCAGGCGCCGGCGCCGTCGACTCCGGACATGCCCGCCGAACCGCCGCCGGGCATGGATCAGGCGCTGCAGACCAGTGCGATCACGTGGGCCGGGCCGGCGGGGGAGCTGCAGGGCGCCTGGGCGCAGGCCGACCAGCCGCGCGGCGGCGTCCTGGTGATCCACGAAAACAAGGGTCTCAACGACTGGACCCGCTCGGTCGCCGGCCGGCTGGCCGGCGCGGGATATTCGGCGCTGGCCATCGACCTGCTGTCGGCTCAGGGGGGCACCGCCACCTTCGCCGATCCCGCCGAAGCCACCGCGGCCCTGGGCAACATCGCGCCGGAGGCGCTGATCGCCGACATCAAGTCCGGGATCGCTGAACTGCAGCAGCGGGTGCCCGGCCAGAAGGTCGCGGCCGTCGGGTTCTGCATGGGCGGGGGCCTGGTCTGGCGGCTGCTGGCTGCCGGTGCCCCGGAACTGGCTGCGGCAGTACCGTTCTACGGTCCGACGCCGGACAACCCGGACTTCGCCGGCTCGGCTCAGGTGGCCGTACTGGCGTTCTACGGAGAACTCGATGCCCGCGTCAACGCCACCGAGCCCGCGGCCAGCGCCGCCCTGGACGCCGCCGGGATGCCCCACGATGTCGTCATCGAACCCGGCGCCGACCACGCCTTCTTCAACGACACCGGCCAGCGCTACAACGCCGTCGCCGCGCAGGACGCGTGGACCCGTATGCAGGACTGGTTCGGCCAGTATCTGGCCCCGAGCTAATCCAGTGTGGCCGTCACGGTCACCCGGCCCTGGGGATCGCGCACGGCCACCGCCTGTCCGGACCGGTCACCGTCGGGCAGATGCACCGTCAACGGAGCCCCCGTTCCGAGGAAGTTGCGCCACCACGTCTTCTGGTCCGGCATCCCGACCCAGATGGTCACGGTGTCGCCGCGGCGCCGGTAGTTGACGGGCAGGGTGAATCGCTTGCCCGATTTGCGTCCGGTGTAGCTGATCTCGGTGAAGTACTTCCGCATTACCGGGCCCACCACCGGGACGTGGGTGAGTGTGGTGACCGCGGTGTTGACCGCGGTGACAAGAAAACGGACCGGTCCGCCGAATGCCATGGAGCCTCCTGTTGCGAAGATGGCCGGTGATGACTTCCACTTTGCCCGAGGTGCTCGCGACCCTCGAACTCGACCGAGTCAACCAGAGTTTCTTCGTGGGCACGCAGCTCGACGGCCCGGCCCACCACATCCTCGGCGGCCATATCGCCGCCCAGGCCCTGACGGCCGCCGCGCACACCGTCGCCGGGGATCGGCCCGCCCGCGGCATGCAGGCGCATTTCCTGCGCAGCGGTGACGCCCGCCGACCCGTCGACTTCGAGGTGGTGGCGCTGCACGACGGTGGCACGTTCTCGACGCGTCGCGCCACCGCCCGTCAGTCCGGTGCCATCCTGGCCGAAGCCACCGTCTCGTTCGGCAAGACCGCCGACGACGATCCCACCTATCAGCCGGCCATGCCCGTCGTGCCCGAACCGGAAACGGTGGATTCGGTACCGCGCCACGGCGTCTGGTCCAGTCTCGAATGGTTCGAACGGCGCAACGTCGACGACGGCGCCCGGCTCTGGTGGCGTCCCGACGGCACGGTTCCCGACGACCCCATCCTCGCCACCGCGCTGGTGGCCTATCTGTCGGCGGTCACGCTGGTGGAGGCGGCCCTGGCGGCACGCCGTGGCGCGACGGCCCACACGTTGTCGCCGATGCTCGATCATTCGGTGTGGTTCCACGGCATCCCGGATCTGTCGGATTGGCTGCTCTACGAACAGGTTTCCGGAAGCGGCGCGCACCGCCGGGCACTGACCTGCGGGCAGATGTTCGACCGGCGCGGCACCCTGGTGTGCACCGCCACCCAGCAGCTCTACTTCCCACCGGCGCGCTGAGTTCACCGAGGATTCACCCATCCGCTGAGGCCCCGTTGTTGACCGCACACGCCTGACCGTTGGAATGCACTCATGCGGGTCGTCCAGGTGGCCAACTTCTACGGTCCCCGATCTGGCGGGCTGCGCACGGCGGTCGACCGGTTGGGCGCCGAATACTGCGCCGCCGGGCACGAGGTGTTCCTCATCGTTCCCGGGCCACTGGCCCAGCACACCGTGATGCCCTCCGGGGTGGTGCGGGTGGCGGTGCCCGCCCGCAAGATTCCCTTCACCGGCGGTTACCGGGCTGTCATGCCCAAACCGGTGACCGACGTCCTGGAAAACCTGGAACCCGACGCGATCGAGGTGTCCGACCGCTTCACCTTGCGCGGCCTGGGCAGATGGGGGAGTCAGCGCGGGGTCACCACGGTCATGATCTCCCACGAGCGCCTGGACCGCCTCACGGGACAGATCCTGCCGAGGCGCATCGCCCGCAGCGTCGCCGACTTCGCCAACAGGCGCACCGCTGCCGACTACGACACCGTGCTCTGTACCACGGCGTTCGCCCGCGAGGAGTTCGACAGGATCGGCGCGACGAACGTGGCGACGGTGCCGCTGGGGGTGGATCTCGACCTGTTCCATCCGCGCCGTTACTGCGCACGGGTCCGGCGACTCCTGGCAGCCCCCGAACAATTGCTGCTGGTGCACTGCGGCCGGCTCTCGATCGAGAAGCGCGTGGATCGCAGCATCGATACCGTTGCGGCCCTGCAGGATTCGGGTGTGGACGCCCGCCTGCTGATCGTCGGCGACGGCCCGCTGCGGCCGCGGCTCGAACGCCAGGCCGCCCGGCTGCCCGTCGACTTCACCGGATTCATCGACGACCGCGAACAAGTGGCGGCGTTCTTGGCCACGGCCGATGTGGCGCTGGCGCCCGGGCCGCACGAGACCTTCGGACTGGCGGCGCTGGAAGCCCTGGCCTGCGGCACCCCCGCGGTGGTGTCCCGCACATCCGCGCTCACCGAGGTCCTCACCTCCGACAGCGGCGCGTGTGCGGACAACGACCCGCAGTCCATCGCCGCGGCCGTGGGGGAAGTCCTCGGCCGGCCGGAGCGGCAACGCCGCCACGACGCCCGCCGGCAGGCGGAACGGTTCACCTGGCCCAGGTCGGCGCAGGGGATGCTGCTCGCGTTGGGCGGCAAAGAAGTGTGACGGCGGTTTGATGTTCGGCGATCAGGGGCAACCAGGGCTTATTGACGGGGCCGTCTGTCGGCCCACCGATCGAAGGAACCGACATGGATACCACTGTTTGGATCATCGTCGCGGTCGTCGTGGTACTGCTGGTTCTCGCAGTGCTCGCGGTCGTCGGCCGAAACCGTCGCAACAAGCAACTGCAAGGCAAGGCGGAGCGCATCCGTGAGGAAGTCGAACACGACAGCATCCAGGTGAGACGGCGTGAGGCCCTGGCTGACGAGACCGCCGCGAAAGCGCGCGCGGCGCAGGCGGAAGCCGAGGCCAAAGCGGCAGAGGCCAGGCGTCTTGCCGACCGTGCCAATCTGCATCGGGATGCGGTTTCCACGTCGCAGGAGGAGCTCGACGAGCGGCGTGCACATGCCGACTCCATCGATCCCCGGGTCAAGGCGAACGAGCAGCCGGTGACCGAGGACCCCCAGGCCGTCCCGCAGCACCAGCCCGGGCGGCACGAGCAGCCGGTGCAGCACCAGCAGCAGCCCCCGGCTTCCCGCGCCCGCTAGGGATTCACGGCACCGCGGGGGTGCGGGCGGGGCCCAGTCGGACCGGTAGCTTCGACCAGCCCCGCAGCACCCTGGTGTCGCGCCGGGTTCCCCCGGCAGCCGTCGACACCTCGGGAAAGCGGTCGAAGAACGCGGCCAGGCCCACCTCGCCTTCGGCCCTGGCCAGCGCCGCGCCCAGGCAGAAGTGCCTGCCGCCGGAGAAGGACAGATGCCGTCCGGCATTGTCCCGGGTGACATCGAATCGATGCGGGTCTGCGAACACCGCGGGGTCCCGATTGGCCGCGGCGAGATAGATGACCACCATCTCGCCGCGGCGCACCGGTGTTCCGGCCACCTCGGTGTCACTGCGGGCTATCCGGGCGCCGAGCTGAACGGGGGAGTCGAGCCGCAGAACCTCTTCGACCGCCCCCGGCCAGTGCTCGGGATGCTCGCGCAGCAGCGCCAATTGGTCGGGGTGGTCGATCAGCATGCGAATCCCGTTGCCCAACAGATTCACTGTGGTCTCGAATCCGGCGGCCAGGACCAGACCGGCGACGGCGCGCAATTCGGGGTCGGTCAACTGGCCCTCGGCGTCGGAGGCACGGATCAGTTCACTCATCAGATTGTCGCCGGGTTGCGCACGGAGCCGGTTGAGGTGGTCGTCGAGCCAGGTGTTGAAACCGATCAGCCCACGTTCGACGCGCTGATACTGCGCCCAGCTCAGACCGATGTCGAGGCTCGGTGCGGCGAGTTCGCCGAACTGCAGCACTTTCGGGCGGTCGTGCTCGGGGACACCCAAGATGTCGCTGATCACCGCGACCGGCAGTTGGGCGCAATACCGTTCGACGATGTCGACGGTCTGGTTGTCGCCGGCGTCGCGGGCCAGCTCGTCGAGCAGCGAATCGGCGGTCTGTTGCACGCGTTCGCGAAGGGTGCCCACGGCACGGGTGGTGAGCACCGAGGACACCGTCTTGCGGTAGCGGGTGTGCTCGGGTGGTTCGACGGCCAGCAGCGACGGCGGCCGCAACGGATGCAGCGCCCGGGTGCGGGTGAGTTGTTCGAGCCGGCGCAGCGGTGCCGGGAGATTGGCGCCCAGCTGGATCACCCGGAAATCCTCGGACCGCAACAGCTGGTGGGCGACGGCGTGATCAACGGTGAGAAAGCTTACGCGGCAACGGATCAGCGGTCCGTGGGGTCGGAGTTCGTCGTAGAACGGGATCGGGTCGGCCCGTACTACGGGGTCCGCGATCAGCCGGCCTTGCGGGTCGCCGCGCCGGGCGGCCAGGCGCGCAATCGTGCGCACCACGCCGTGCATGGCCAACCAGTGGACACGTTCTCTCACGCCTGCCTCCGTGGTGTCTTCGGTGGCACCCACGCTACGAGGACGTCGCCGAACTCGCCAGCAGCTATCCGGGATGGCGGTAGGCTCCGACCATGATTCGGCGACTCGCGGGGCTGACCGGTGTCCTTGCGGCGTGCCTGGGGAGCACGGTCCCCGCGGCCGCCACCCCGGGGACGATCGAATGCGACTACATCCTCAGCGCGCCCTACGTCGTGGATGTGGCGGGGACGGCGATGGTGACCGCCACCGTGGTGCCCGCCGCCTGTCCGGACGCCGTCACCACCGTGCTGCAGGCCTGCCTGTCCACCCCCGGCAAGGTGGGCCGTTGCGACAACACCAACGGCAACACCATGTCACAGGTGTATCTGTCGCCGTACGTTCCCGGGCTCAACTACACCGCGCGAGGACGCGGCTGCGCCGCGGTCACCACACCGCCCACGTCGCTGTGCTCGTCGCTGGGGCCCACGTCTGCTGTGCTCTGACCGCTAACGCGGCGTCCAGCTGATCGGCAGCCGTTTGATGCCGTGGATGAACGCCGAGAGCAACCGTGCCGGTTCTTCGGTGGCGGTGAGGTCGGGCACCTGCCGGTGCAATTCCTCGAACACCACCCGGATCTCGCGGCGAGCGAGGTTGGCGCCCAGGCAGAAGTGTGCGCCGCCGCCGCCGAATCCCAGGTGCGGGTTGGGATCGCGGCGCACATCGAAGCGCCACGGGTCGTCGAATTTCGTCTCGTCGCGGTTGGCCGAGCCGTACCACAACGTCACCTTGTCGCCTTGGGCCAGTTGCACACCGCTGAGCTCACAGTCGCGCGTGAGGGTGCGTCGCATGTACGACACCGGTGAGGCCCAGCGCACGATCTCCTCGACCGCGGTGGGCGCGATGCCCTCGAAGTCCTGCCACCAGAGGTCGCGTTGGTCGGGGTAGCGCGACAGTGCCAGCACGCCATGGCTGATCGCGTTGCGGGTGGTCTCGTTGCCGGCAACGGCGAGCAGGATGAAAAACGACGCCACCTCGGCCGACGTCAGCCGTTCACCGTCGACCTCGGCCTGCACCAGGCTGGTGGTCAGGTCGTGGCCCGCGGTGGTGCGCCGGTCTTCGGCCAGTGCGTGCGCGTAGGCGCCGATACTCATGGCCACTTGAACGAACTCGTCGAAATCGGTTGTCAGATCAGGATCTCCGAAGCCCAGGATGATGTTGGTCCACGCGAAGATCTGGTCGTGGTCGGATTCCGGGATGCCCATCATGTCGCAGATGATCTGCAGGGGGAGCGGGCCGGCCAATTCGGTGACCAGCTCGGCGTTGCCGTCGGGGTGTCGTTCGAGCATGTCGCTGACCAGACGACGCGCACGGTCGCGCACCGATTCCTCGATGCGGGCCACCACTTTCGGGGTGAACGCCCGGCTCACGATGGACCGCAGTCGCTGGTGTCGCGGGTCGTCGAGCGCGATCATCGACCCGAAATACTCGGCCAGCTCCGGGGTTTGGTCACCGATGGTGATACCGGAGGCCGAGCTGAAGATCTCCGGGTTCCGGCTCGCGAAATGCACGTCGTCGTAGCGGGTGAGAGCCCAATGCCCGGGCCCGGGCTGGAATCCCTCGAACTGCTGGCCGGTGTCCTCACCCTCGCTACCCAGAACAGCCTCGGGGAAGAACGCGATCGGTGACTCGCGGCGCAGGGTGGCGAAGGCGCCGTCACGCAGGTCGTCGTCTTGCTCCCAGAACTCCCACGTGCCCAGGTTGATCGCCTCGCGCGGCACATCGGGCGGCGGCTGGCCGTTGGTGCGGGTGGTGATTCCCATCTTCGCTCCTGTGCGTCGAGGACGGATCAGCCCCGAGCCTAACCGCCGGCCTCGGCGCCGGGGGTCAACTGTGCACGCAAGGTCGAAGCCAACCACCGTTCGAAGCGAGCAGGTGACCATCCTCGTCGCTGCACCAGTCGGCTGTAGAGGGCGGGGTCGGCGAGCAGCCAGGCGATATCGGCGGCGTGCGCGGGCGTGAGGTCCGGCGCCAGAGCATCGATCACACGCAACCGGGCGATCACTTCCCGCGCACCGGCCAGGCGTTCACGGTCGGACTGCTCTCGCACCTCGCGGGCGCCGGCGTCGTGGTCGGCCGCGGTGTTGAGGGCTTCGTGCAGTGCCGCCACCCGCCGGTCGATGCCCACCAGCAGCCTGGCCCAGCCGTCGAGGAGCGCACCCGGGTCATCGCCGGTCAGCAGTGCACTCACGTCAGGGCGTTCGGCCAGGGCCACCGGCTCGTCATCGCCGGCGATCGCCCAGTCCAACGCGAGCTTGAGGACGTCGGCTTTCCCGCCGACGGCGGTGAAGACCGTCTTGCGGCTGACGCCGGCCGATATCGCGATGGCATCGACAGTGGTGGCGCCGTATCCCTGGGTGACGAACAGCTCCGCGGCGGCGGCCACGATGGTGCGGCGGGTCTCGCGGGCCTGCGCCGCCCGTAGGTCCGAGCGGTAGTCGCGCTTGACAACACCGCTCATTCTAGGTAACTCTCGGAGTATTCATTGCACCACAAGTTACCTCAATTGGAGCTCTCATGCGAACAGTGGTGGTGGGCGGAGGTCCCACGGGTCTGTTCACCGCGATCGCGCTGGCCCGGCGCGGCCGCGAAGTCGTGGTCGTCGATCGCGACCCGGGTCCACCACCGCACGGGCCCTGGAAACGCCGCGGGGTGATGCAGTTCCACCAGGCACACACCTTCCGGGGCCAGGTGGTCGACGCACTGCGAGCCGAAATGCCGGACGTGTTACAGACATTGGTGGGGTCCGGAGCGGAGATCGCCACCGCCCCGGACGGGTCTGCGGTGGCGGCGCTGTGCCGGCGGGAGATCTTCGAACGGGTGTTGCGTGCCCACGCCCACCGCCAGCCGGGGCTCACCGTGGTCACCGGCCACGTCGACGCGGTGGTGCGTGAACGCGGCCGGGTGGTGGGTGCCGTCGTCGATCGCAAGAGGTTGTCCGCGGAGTTGGTGATCGATGCCGCCGGGCGCTCCAGCCGGGTGATGCGGGCGCTTCGCGAGCCCGCCGACGGCGGGTCCTGCGCGGCCGTCTACGTCACCAGGCAGTACCGGCTGAATGACCCCGGTGTGCGCGGCCCGGTGAATTCTCCGATCGGACTGTCGCTCGGGATGGCCGGCTATTTCGTCGTGGTCTTCCGACACGACAACGGCATGTTCTCGGTGACCCTGACCCACGGCGGCACCGACGACCGGCTGCGCGAGCTGCGCCGGGCCGATGTGTTCGACGCGGTACTGCGCGCCATTCCCGGGGTAGCCGACTGGGTTCATCCGCAGGTGTCGACGCCGGTCACCGACGTGTTGCCGGGCGGGCAGCTGTACAACTCCTACCGCGGACAGTGCGGCGTCGACGGCCGGGTGGTTCCGGGTCTCGTGGCAGTCGGTGACGCGGTATGCACCACGACGCCGCTGGCGGGTCGTGGGGTTGCCCTGGCGTTCCGGCAAGCCCGCCACCTGGTTGCGGCTCTGACGGACCACCCGGCGGATCCCGCCGCTGCAGCCGCCGCCTTCGACAGCTGGTGCCGGACGCACATCAGGCCGTGGTTCGTCGACCACATGCGCTGCGACGCGGATCGGATGCGGCGATGGGCCGGGGGCGACGTCGATCTCACCACGAGCCTGCCGTCGGACCTCATTGTGGCTGCAGCGCAGGCGGATTCGAGCCTGCGCCCGATGGTCGAGCCCTACGAGCGGATGCTGGCGCTGCCGCAGAGCCTGGATGAGCTGCAGGGTGCTGCTCTGCAGGTGTATCGCAGTGGCTGGCGACCCGTGCTACCGCCGGGGCCCACCTCGGCCGACCTCACGGCGATGTGTGAGCAATTCACGGTGACCGAACCAGCCGTGGCCTGAAGCTCGATGAAGCGAATGGCAAAGACGCATTCCGGCGTTAATCAGAATCGAATTCCAGAATTCGCCGACAGCAAACTCAAGACGCCGAGTTTGTCCGACCGTGATCACCGCGTCTGCAACGGAATGAGCGCCATGATTTCGTTGATGGTGGCGCGGATATAGGAACCCGGCTGACGTTGTGTCGGCGCGGGCGCCAGCGGCGCGCGGACGGCGGTGAACGGTGTGCCCGCCTTGGTACCGCACTTCGGCCAGGCCTTGAGCCCCTGAGATGCGAGAACGTTCTCTGCCACCCTGATCTGCTCGGAGCGGGGGGCTTGCGCGGGGTTGCCGACGCCTCCGTTGGCCTGCCAGGTGGCGGGCTTGAACTGCAGCCCGCCGTAATGGCCGTTGCCCGTGTTGATCGCCCAGTTGCCGCCGGATTCGCACTGCGCTATGGCGTCCCAATTGACGCTGTCCGCGTTCGCCGTGCCGGTGGTCAGTGCCAGCATCCCGTACAGAATTGCGCCCGTGAATGCGACCAGTGCGAAGAGTTTCCCGACGATCTTCATGTGGGGTGTTTCGCATCACATGACGCACCCGTTACTGGCGTCGCACAAGTTTATTCAAATCACAGAAGCTTATTTCTGTCACATAACTTTAAGCCGATCTCAGGAATATCACGAGTCACATTAGCGTAATTCTCCACGACAAAGTCGAATGAATGGAGCTGCCCGTGAAGATCCGCTTCGGTGTCGGCCTGGGACCCGAAACCCCGGCTCACCGCCTTCCCGCCGTGGTCGACGCCCTGGAAGAGGCGGGAGTCGATTCCGTGTGGTTCTCCGAACTGGTGTACTCCGACGCCGTCGACCCGTTCATCGGCATGGCCGCAGCTCTGGCGCGCACCACCCGGCTCAAGGTCGGCACGTCGGTGGCCGTCCTGCCCGGCGGCCGCCATCCCGTGCTGGTCGCCAAACAGCTGGCCTCACTGGCTGCCATCGGCCCCAAACGGGTGCTGCCCGCCTTCGGGCTGCGCTCGGCCACCCCGGCCGAACGAGACATCTTCACCGTGCCGGACGGAAAGCGTGCTGCGGTGTTCGACGAATCGCTGCGGCTGCTGCGTGCCGCGCTGACCGAGAAGCCGCTGAGCTTCACCGGGGAGTTCTTCACCGTCACCGACGCCGGCATCGGAGCACTGCCGGCACCGCCGCTGGACCTCTGGCTCGGCGGTTCCGCCCCGGCAGCGTTCCGCCGAATCGGCCGGCTCGCCGACGGCTGGCTGGGCAGCTTCCTCACCCCGGCGGAGGCCGGGCACGCCCGCGAGGCGATCCAGCGCGAGGCGGCCGCGGCGGGCCGCGAGATCGAGGACGACCATTTCGGCATCAGTCTGGCGGTGGCCGAGGCAGGGTTACCTGAGCAGCTCGCGACCGCGATCCGGGCCCGCCGCCCCGACGTCGATCCGGCTGAACTGGTTGCCGGCGACTGGGATCAACTCCACGCCCAGCTCGACGGTTACATCGCCGCGGGACTGAGCAAATTCGTCATCCGGCCCGCCGGCCAGATGGACACCGAACAGTTCAGTACCCGTCTTGCCGAGGAGCTGCTGCCCCGGCAGAACTAGACGGCTACCATCCGGGGCGTGAATCGCACGGCGCAGGTGGCAGCCGCAACAGGTCTACTGATGCTGGCGGTGCTGCCCGCCGGCCCGGGTGCGTCGGCCGAGCCACCGGCGACCGCCTACCAGTTCGCCGCGTGCTACGACCCGACGCAGCCGGTGCTCGAGAAACCGCCGACCGTGGTGTACGGCTGCGACCACACCAGCGTCATGGAGAACATGACCTGGACCGAGTGGGGCGCTGCCGGCGCCACCGGCACCGGCGTCGACAACGCCGTCGAATGCAAACCCAACTGCGCTCAAGGCCGGCGGCTGGTCAACCCGATCATCGTGTACGCGTGGAATCCGGCTCCCGCCGACAAGCCGGGGTGCCCGGCAGGCGTCGAGTTCTTCCGCGACTTCACCGTCGCCTACCCCGAATCCGTGCCGCCGTGGGTCCAGCCGGGAACCTCGTGGACCGAGGACGTCAGCTACCTCTACATCGACGGGATGCCGGCGGTGCACTTCACCGGTCAGACGCCCTACAGCTGCACACCGCCGTCGTATTGACTCGAGGACTTTCGGTCCTGAAGAAAAGGACTTTCGCCGGGTCCGGAGCTCCGCGAACTTTCCTACCGTCACAACCATGACGTATGTGATCGGTTCCGGATGTGTCGACGTGATGGACAAATCGTGTGTGCAGGAGTGCCCGGCGGACTGCATCTACGAAGGACTGCGGTCGCTCTACATCAACCCCGTCGAGTGTGTCGACTGCGGAGCGTGCCGGATCGCCTGCCGGGTCGATGCCATCTACTACGAAACCGACCTGCCTGACGACGAACTCGCTCACCTCGAGGACAACGCAGCGTTCTTCGCCGGTGTGCTGCCCGGGCGTTCCGAGCCGCTGGGGGAGCCGGGCGGGGCCGCTGGGCTGGGCCCCACCGGAGTGGACACCCCGTTGGTGGCCGCGATGCCCGTTCGCGAGGTGCCCGCACACTGATCTCCGGTTCGCATTCATCTCGCCGATGAGGTAGAGAAACGGGGTGGGTCTGTCTGTAGGCTCACGCGAGGCGCGTCGACGATGACGTCGCGATCCCGGATCCGTTCCAGCTCCTTGACTCGACGTTCGTAGCGGCGGAAACGCGGTCCGGGCACGAAGGGAGTGCAAGTGATGGCCACGGTGCTCGGTGTGTCGGTGACGCCGACGACTGTCCGGTCCGTGTTGGTGGAAGGACGTGGCGCGGACGGGGCCACGCTCGGCCACGACGAGTACGACGTTCTCGAAGAAGTCGGTGCAGCGCTGCGGCGCGCCCGCGATGAGGCTGAAGCCGATGACCAGGCGGTGTCCTCCATCGGCGTCACCTGGAGCGACGACGCCGAGCTGGAAGCGTCGACGGTGCTCGACGGGATGGCGCGGGCGGGACTGACCGGCGTCAGCGCCGTACCGCTGTCCGAAGCCGTCGAAGCCCTGGCCAGCAGCATCGGCCGGGTCATCGGGTACCAGCGCACCGCCTTGTGCGTCGTCGAGCCGGAGACCGCGGCCATCGCGGTGGTGGACACCGCCGATGATTCGGTGGATGTGCTGATCAGTCACGCGATCGACAGCGAAGGTGCGCTGATCGACTGGGTCGGTGCCGCCCTGGCCGACGAGATGCGTCCTGACGGACTGTTCATGGTGGGCTCGGTGCCCGGCCTCGACGACACCGCCACCACGCTCCAGGACGAACTCGAGCTGCCGGTGTTCAATCCGCCGGAAGCCGAGCTGGCCCTGGCGCACGGC
This sequence comes from Mycobacterium sp. Soil_C_30, assembly GCF_057656995.1. Lineage (NCBI taxonomy): Bacteria > Bacillati > Actinomycetota > Actinomycetes > Mycobacteriales > Mycobacteriaceae > Mycobacterium > Mycobacterium sp. Soil_C_30. The sequence goes on from NZ_JBDGJH010000020.1 coordinate 45,750, forward strand.
GCCGCGCTGGCCTCGGCGGAGAACACCACCTTGCGACCCTTCGATTTCACGGTTCCCGTGGCGCCCAAGCCACGCCGCAATCCCGTCGCCGCGCCCATGACGATGCTGGTCGCCGGCGCTGTCACGTTCGTGGTGTCGTTGTCGGTTGCCGTCGGCGATCAGTTGGTGCCCACCAGGGACGCGGTGCCGACCTCGACCCAGGAGGTGCAGAAGACCGCGGGCACACCACCGTTGGCGCGGCCCACCCCGCCGGCTCCGGTGGCCCCGCCCCCGCCGCCGGTGGCACCGCCGCCTCCCGTGGTCGCACCCGTGGCCGCACAGGAGGTGCTGCCCCCGGCCGAGGCGCTTCCCCCGGCTCCCGAGTACGTTGCCCCAGCCCCCGAGTACGTTCCCGAGGAGGTGCCGGCCGCGCCGCCGGTCGTGGTCCCACCCCCGGCGGCCGTTCCACCACCGCCGCCGGTGTACCAGGCGCCCGTCCAGATCCCGGAACGCAGGACTCTGTGGGAGCGGTTCAAGGACAAGCTGAAACCGGGTCCCGACGAACCCGAGTGGCAGCTGGCCCCCGGCGCGGTGCCGCCGCCCGGAGTGCCGATCCCGCCGGGCTGATCAGACCAGCTGGGCGGCCCGCTGCTTGCCGGTGTAGTCCACCTGCCAGTGTTTGATGCCGTTGAGCCAGCCCGAGCGCAGACGCTCCGGCGTACCGACCGGCGTGAGGTCCGGCATCTGATCGGCGATGGCGCCGAAGATCAGGTCGATGGTCATCTTGGCCAGGTTGGCGCCGACGCAGTAGTGCGCACCCGTGCCGCCGAAGCCGACGTGCGGGTTCGGGTTGCGGGTGATGTCGAACCGGAACGGATCCTCGAACACGTCCTCGTCGAAGTTGGCGGACCGGTACGACATCACCACCCGCTGGCCCTTCCTGATCAGCACCCCGGACAGCTCGGTGTCCTCCAGCGCGGTGCGCTGGAACGAGGTGACCGGCGTGGCCCACCGCACGATCTCGTCCGCCGCCGTCGCGGGACGCTCCCGCTTGTAGAGCTCCCACTGATCGGGATGGTCGGTGAACGCGATCATGCCGTGGGTGATCGAGTTGCGGGTGGTCTCGTTGCCCGCCACGGCGAGTAGCACCATGAAGAATCCGAACTCGTCATCCGAGAGTTTGTGGCCGTCGACGTCGGCCTCGATCAGCTTGGTCACGATGTCCTCGCCGGGTTCCTCGGCACGGAGCGCGGCCAGCTGCATGGCGTACATGATGAGCTCCATCGCCGAACTGCGACCGTCGTGATGGGCGAATTCCGGATCATCGTCGGCCACCATCTGATTGGACCAGTCGAAGATCTTCTTGCGGTCTTCGAGCGGGATCCCGATCAGACCGGCGATCGCCTGCAGTGGCAGTTCGCAGGCGACCTGTTCCACGAAATCCCCGCAGCCCTCGGCGGCGGCCTTGCGGACGATGTCCTGGGCGCGGGTGTGCAGGTCATCGCGCAGCCGTTCCACCGCCCGCGGAGTGAAGCCCCGCGAGATGATCTTGCGCAGGTGTGTGTGATGCGGCGCGTCCATGTTCAGCAACACCAACCTGCCGGTCTCGATCTGCTCACCTGACGAGCCCTTGGGGTAGCGGGGCAGCGCCGTCTTGGCCAGGCTGGAGAAGACGTCGCTGCGCCGCGAGATCTCCTTGACGTCCTTGTGCTTGGTCACCACCCAGTAGCCGCCGTCATCGAAACCGCCCTGGCCCTTCGCCTGTTCGTTCCACCAGATCGGTGCGGTGCGGCGAAGTTCAGCGAGTTCGTCGATGGGTAGCCGCTCCCGGTTGAGGTCGGGATCGGTGAAGTCAAAGCCGGGGGGCAGGCTCGGATTCGGCATGGTCGACGGGCTCCTCGCTGAATAGTTGTGCACCTGTAAGGCATTGGTACACCGCAGATCAGCGAGTTGTGGCAGGTTGAGGAAATATCGAACTGAAACATGTTCTCGCAGCAGGCCGGGAACCGTTCGGCGGTGATGGGAGTTTGTCCTGACGTGACCGAGATCGACCAGTTCAGGGAGCACAGGGCAGCACGGATGATGCTGCGGGTCGCGATCATCGTCGCCGTTCTGGCCGCCATGGTGTTCGTGGAAACCCAATCGCGGTCCGGTGTGCTGTGGCGATTCGTGACGTTCACCTACCAGGCCAACCTGCTGGCCGCGGCCTACTACGCGTGGACCCTGGTCGATCGACGCGCCGACCACCGCGCGGGCCTGCGTGGCGCGGTGGTCCTCTACGTCGTCGTCGCCGGCGTGATCTGGAACCTCTACCTGGTGGACATGAGCGCCGGGTACACACCGGCCAATTTCCTGTTGCACGTGGTGGTTCCGGTGCTGGCCTTCCTCGACTGGGTGGTGGTGGGACACAGCCAGAGCCAGGTGACCTGGTGGCAGCCGCTGGCTTGGCTGGCCTATCCCGCCGCGTATCTCGGGTTGGCGGTGGTGGTCTTGAACAACCTGGGCCGCCGCGCGCCGTATTACTTCCTGGACCACGGCAGCATCGGGGCGGCCGGCGTCGCGGTCAACGTGGCGATCCTCGCCGCCGGCTTCGTCGGCCTCGGCTACCTGCTGTCCCTGATCGGCCGCGCGGCGGTGCGTATCCGCGTCTAGTGCCCGGGCACGCCGGTGTATTCCGGGTTCGGCGGTACGGCAAGCGCGATCCCGATCCGGTTGGTGGCGCCGATGAACGCGGCGATCGAGATGGCTTCCAGGATCAGCTGATCGCTGAGGCCGAGTTCACGCAAGGCGGTGTAGTCGGCGTCGCGGATGGACTGCGGATCGTTGTTGACCGCGATCGCCAGATCGGCCAGCGCCCGCTCCCGGTCGGTGAGCTCTTCGACCTGATGATGATCGATGGCGACCCGCTGCCCGAACGACCAGTCGCCGGCCACCTTGCCCAGTTTGTTGGCGTGGTTGGTGTGGCAGTAGGCGCACCGGTTCTCGCCGGAAACGACGGTGGCGATCACCTCACGTTCGCGGGCCGACAGGCCGGATCGACCATCGGTGCCCAGAAGCGGCAGCAGGTAACCGTTGAGCCGCTCGAGGTCGCCTTCGTTGAGGGACAGCGCACGAAACCAGTTCGACGTCAGACCTTCTTCGCGCAACTGGTGCGAGAAGAACCCCTTCACACTGGGATTGGTCAGTTCGTCGAGTTCGGGCACCTCGAGCCGGGAAATCCGGGTGGGTCGAAGTGCGCCGTTGGTGGTGGGGCGATCGGTGGTTGCGGTCATGGTGGTGACACTGCCCGCGACCTTGTGATCAGCCAAGATTTGGGGCCCATGAGAATTCAACTCTTGCGGGTGTAACAAAATCGTGGCGGGAGCAGAATCACTGTTCATGGTGCGGATCCACACTCGCAAGGCAGCATGGTCGGCGGCTCTCGGCGCATTCGGCGCCGCGGCGTTCTTCATCGCAGCTCCTTCGGCCTCGGCCGAGCCCGCTGCGCCGCCGCCTCCTCCGGCACCCGTGGTTCCGGTCCCGGCTCCCGCGCCGCTGCCGCCGGTCGCTCCCGCTCCGCTGGCCGCGCCAATCCCTTCCGCCCCGTTGGCTGCGGCGGTCGCTCCCGCGCCGTTGGCTGCGCCCGCGCCCGTCGCACTGGACCAGCCGCTCCCGCCGGCGGCGATCCCGCATCTGTCGAGTCCCGAGAATCTGCCCCCGGGCGCCAGCCTGACCCCGACCGGCCCGACCCAGGGCCGCGGCATGTCGTACCTGCGTGAGTTGTGGCATGCAGTGCAGACCCAGGAGGTCAGCAAGGCCGACGCGGTGCTGCTGCTGACGCAGCGTCCGTTGGATGCCACCGCTCCGGCCGGTGTGCCGGCCGGCCCGCAGGCCCCGCTGCCGCCCGCGCCGCTACCGGCGGAACCGTTGCCGGTCCCGGCTCCCGCGCCGCTGCCGCCGGTTCAGTAACTAGCCCGTCGGTTCGGCGGTCACCGTCACGGTGACCGTGGCCGTGGGAATCGATGACGTGGCCGAGGTCGGCGACTGCGTCGAGGGGGTGCTGCTGGTGGTCGTCGTCGGACTGCTGGTGGTGCCTTCGGCGGTGAACCGCGGCTGCTCGTATTCGATCCAGGTGTCGCGGTAGACCACCTTGTCGTCGGCGGTGACGAGCAGCTGCTGCGGTGTGACCGTGTAGGTGGCGCCTTCGTTCTCGATGATGAAGCCACCGTCGGCGGCGGTGGCGGCGGCTTTGAGTCCGGCTTCGTCGCTGAGCCGGACGCCGCGGTATTCGTATCCACCCTCCGGCCGGGTGCAAATCGCCACCAGCGAGCGTGCCGTTCGTCCGTACGCGACCGCCAATTGTGTGCTGTCGCAATGCGCTTCGGTACCGACGTAACCCTGCTCGTCGCTGGTGATGGTGGGTTCGGCAGTGGCGACCGCTGGGAGCAACGCGGCCGCGGCCAGAAGGGCTCCGGCCCCGGTCGATGCCAGCAGATGACGGCCAGTGGGCATAACGATCGCTTCCTCCTCGTGGACGTGTCACCCAAGCAAACCACTGTGAGCAGCGAATTCAGCGTTCATCGGACCGCGTTTCGCGTGTGAGATAACCGAATCGCCGGGCAACACAGCCACGCCCCATTAGGCTCACGCAATGCGTGGACTGAGCATCGCTGCCGCTGTGGTCGCATCCGCCGGGTTGGCCTTGGCGCCCACCGCCGGGGCCATCCCCAACGACCCCGCGATCCAGATGGCCGACGTACCGAACATGGTCTTCGGCCCGGGCGTGCAGTTCAGCTACGCCTGCCATAGCTGGGAGCGCAACATATTCGGCCGCAGCGACAACGGCCAGACCTATGCCTGCCACTACATCCCGAACCAGTGGCCCCCGGTGTACACCGGGTTCTGGGTGCACTCGCCGCCGCTGTACGGCGTGCAGGAAATCGGTGCGCCGTGCCCCAACTACCGCAGCTCGGCGGCGCAGACCCCTGACGGTCTGGCCTTGGAGTGCACCGAATCCCGAGGCTGGCAGCAGGACTTCTACGCCTGATGCTTCGTGTGTTGACTCCGGGCAGCCGCGGAGACGACTCAACCTGCGCCGACCACGAAGTCGGCGCAAGAACTCGCTAGAGCGGCGGTTCCCCGTCGGTCTCGGCGGGCGGGCGTTGTCCGCTCTTGCGAGGCGGCAGTGGGGAATCCGTCGTTGGTTCCGGTGGGGTGGGGCGGGGTTTCTGGCGTAGGCGTTCCGGATGATGAAAGTCATTGACGCGGGGTTGGCCGACGTCGAGGTGCGCCGGGGGGATCCATTCGGTTTCGCCGAAGGGGTTCTTGCGGGTGGTCCACCCGCCCTCGGTGACCAGTTTGTTGTCTGTGGGGCAGGCGAACGCTAGGTCGTCGATGTTCGTGAGCCCGCCGGCGGCCCAGTCCAGGACGGCGTGGTGGGCTTCGGCGCCGTAGCCGGGCACGGTGCAGCCGGGTCGGGTGCAGCCCCGATCCCGGTCGAACAGCACTATCTGCTGCGACGGGCTGGCGGTGCGGCGGGTACGCCCGAGGTGCAGCACCTCACCGTGGTCGCCGTAGATCACCAGATAGTGATGGGCATGCCGCGCCAGGCGCAGCACATCCCGGACGGGCAGCCGGGTGCCGCCGGCGGTCACGCCGAGGCCCGCGAAGTGTTCGAGTTCGGCCAAGGTGGTGGAGACGATGATAGTGGCCGGCAAGCCGTGATGCTTGCCCAACTGTCCGGAGGCCAGCATGGCGCGGCCGACCGCGGCCAGGGCATCGTGGTTGCGTTGCGCTTGGCTGCGCCCGTCGCGACGGGCGGCGTCGTCGCTGACCTCATCGATGCACGGTGATTCGTCGTGGGGGTTGCAGGCGCCCGGCTTGGCCCATTTCGCGTGCACCGCTTCCCAGGTGGCCCCACTTTCAGCGGTGAAGTAACCCCAGAATTTGCGGCGGCCATCGCGTTGCTGCCGTCCGATGTGCATTTCCCCCTGCGGGGCCCGTGGTGTGGGTTCGGTGGGCGGGCGGCCATCTTGGTCCAACTGCCGGAACAGGTCATCGGCGTCTTTGCGGACCTCGTCCGGGCGCTTGCGGCGCGCCAACTCCACCAGTTTTGCTTCGGTGTCCTCACGCTGGGTCTGGTTGACATGCCCGGGCAGTTGCTTGAAGAACTCCCGGATCACCGCCACGTGCCCGGTGTTGATCGCGCCGTCGGCGTGCGCTGCGGCGGTGGCAGCCAGCCAGGGTGGCATCGGTTCACCCGAGAGCGCGGTGCGCGGGCCCAGCCGTTCGGCGTCGTCGACCAACTTCTTGGCCTCCGGGCGTGAGATCCGCAAGATCTCGGCCAGCGCTCGCGGCAACGTATCGCCCAACTCCGCCGGGCTGGCGTGCTGGCGCAGGGCGGCGATCTCCCGGTGCTGCAGGGCGGGCAGGCGGTTGAGGATCTGTTGGGTGTGGGCCAGGAAGTCTTTGTGCTCCAGCACCGAGCGCCGGGTGGGATCGGACGCCAGCAACGTCGTCACCGCAGCATCAATGGCAGCAAAGGCCCCCAACACGGGGTCTTCCTGCGTGGCTGTCGGCGGCGAACTCATACCCCCGATGCTGCCCACCAGCCCCGACAGATCAGCTTCGGCAAGCCCGGGTCAACCTGAGACCAGCCCAGTTATCCACAGTTGCGGATCCATCCACAGCTCAGAGGCTCAATCTGCAGCCTTCCTCGCCCCGCTCCGCAGGCTCCGCGGCGCTCGTCGGACTCCCGGTTGTGTGGGTCGTCGTTCCTCGCCCCGCTTCGCAGGCTCAGCGGCGCTCGTCAGACTCCCGGTTGTGTGGGTCGTCGTTCCTCGCCCCGCTCCGCAGGCTCCGCGGCGCTCGTCAGACTCCCGCGGCCTCGTTCAGCTCGTTGAGCCGGCCCGTCGCCTCCAGATACTCCTGCACCCAACGCTCGATCACCGTCGAGGTCTTCTCCACCTTGGTGAACTGACCGACCACCTGACCCACGGGGTTGAACGCGACGTCGACCGATTCGTTGGGGTACTTGTGGGTGGCGGCGACCGCCATACCGGACACCATGTACTGCAACGGCATTCCCAGCGGTGACGGGTTCTCCGGGTTCTCCCACGCTTCGGTCCAGTCGTTCTTGAGCATCCTGGCCGGCTTGCCGGTGAACGAGCGACTGCGCACGGTGTCGCGGCTGGTGGCCTTGGCGTAGGCGGCGTGCTGCACCGGAGTGTGCTCGGACTCCTCGACCATCACCCACTGCGAACCGGTCCAGGCGCCCTGCGCGCCCAGTGCCAATGCGGCGGCGATCTGCTGACCGCTGCCGATACCGCCGGCGGCCAGCACCGGCACCGGCGCCACCTCTTTGACCACCTGCGGCCACAACACGATGGAGCCGACGTCGCCGCAGTGCCCACCGGCCTCACCGCCCTGGGCGATGATGATGTCGACACCCGCGTCGGCGTGCTTGCGCGCCTGATACGGCGAACCGCACAGCGCGGCGACCACTCGACCGGATTCGTGGATGTGCTTGATCATGTCGGCGGGCGGGGTGCCCAGCGCGTTGGCGATCATCGTGACCTTGGGGTGCTGCAGCGCGACCTCGACCTGGGGCGTGGCCGTGGCCTCCGTCCAGCCCAGCAATTGCAGCGCATCATCGTCGCTGTGCTCGACCGGGACCCCGTGGTCGGCCAGGATCTTCTTGGCGAACTCGATGTGCTCGTCCGGAACCAGCTCGTTGAGCGTTTTCTTGAGGACTTCCGGATCCATATCGGTGGCGTCCATGCCCTCGTACTTGTTGGGGATCACGATGTCCACGCCGTACGGGTGATCGCCGATGTTCTCGTCGATCCACTTCAGTTCGATCTCCAGTTGTTCGGGGCTGAAGCCGACAGCGCCCAGGACTCCGAAGCCGCCGGCCTTGCTCACTGCCACCACCACGTCGCGGCAGTGGGTGAAGGCGAAGATCGGGAACTCGATACCCAACTGATCGCAGAGGGGAGTGTGCATACCGGAATCCTTGCTCGGGTGGACAGAAAACTGGAACGTGTTCTAGTTTAGCGTCAGGGCGGGTACCGGGGGTCGGCCGGGGTGGTTGTCCCTCGGAAAGCGCCCGCCGGCAATGTTTTTCAGCGTGTGCCTTCTTCGGCGCGCTCGGCCACCGCATCGACATTGGATTCATCGACGAACGAGGGTCCGGTCAATGTGGGGAATCCGCCGCCGATGATGTTCCCGTTGCTCACGTACAACCACAGCGCGCTGATCGCCAGATAACCCTGCAGAAAAGGCTGTTGATCGACCGCCCAGCCGATGGTTCCGCGCTCCACAGCCTCGATCACTGCGGTGTTGGTGTCGAATGTGACCACCTTGGCGTAGCTGTTTGCCTCACCCACCGCTTGCAGGGCAGTGGTGGCCACCGGGGCTGCCAAGGTCAGCACGCGATCGATCGAGCGGTCCTGTTGCAGGCGCGCGATCAGGTCGGCCCGGACTGCCTGAGGCCGGGTTCCGTCGACGTAAATCCGCTGCAGCACACCGGGAAAAGCCTCATCGGCGCCGTTGCAGCGCGACTCGAGCCCGACATGGCCGCGTTCCTGGATCACGCACAGCACATTGACCGCGCTCTCGTGCTCGAGGCGCCGGCCCACTTCTTGACCGGCCACCAGATCGTCCTGACCGAAGTAGGCGATCGCGCCCATCTCGCGCCACGCGTCGATACCGGTGTTGACCGCCACGACAGGGACACCGCCGGCCACTGCCGAGCGCACCGAGGCCGCCATGGCCGGCGGATCGGCCAGTGTCACCGCGATCCCGGCCACCTGCTCACCCACCGCCTCGGATACCTGGCCGGCCTGAATGGCGCCCTCGGGGTCGTGGAAGTAACGCAGCTCGATGCCGTCTTTGTCGGCGGCCGCCTGGGCACCGCGACGCACCAGGTCCCAGAAGGTGTCACCCGGCGGCTGGTGGGTCACCAGCGCGACCGCCACTCGGGGTGGCGGCGGTGCCGGCTGTGGCGCCTCCGTGTCACCGCCCGGCGAGCATCCGGCCTGGGACGCGACGAGCACGATCGCAGTCGCCAGTGCGGCGCATCGTCGGGCGGTGCTCGGTCGCATGTCTCCAGTGTCGACCTCGGTGTGCCGTCGGTGCGGCAAATTGCGAACCCCGGTCCGCCGATCGCTGATCTAGTCTTGCGGGATGACCGACCAAGACATCGCCACCGCCCGCCGTGAGATCTCGAAGGCTCTGTTGACGGCGCTCGATCGACGCCACGAGGTGCTCGATGTCATCGTCGACGCCGAGGACCAGCCTGCGGCGGTCGCGAAGATCGCCGAACTGCTCGGGATCTCCACACGCGGCGCTGAAGCGGTGGTCGGCCTGTCGTTCAACCGCCTGACGCGGCAGTCGCGCCGCAAGATCGCCAAAGAGCTCGACGACGACAACAGCCAGCTGAGCTTCCTCCCGGGCGAGCGTCCCGCCAGCCTGGACGAGAGCCTGACTCTGCGGCCCTTCGACGGTGCCGCCGATCGCGACATCTTCGCGGCCAGGACGCAGGAAATCGGTTCGGCCGGTGACGGTTCCGGTGCTCCGGCCGGCGGTCTCGACGACGAGATCAACGCCGCGTTGGCTCGGGTACGCGCCGAGGAAGCGGCTTGGTTCGTCGCACTCGAAGGCGATCAGAAGGTCGGGATGGCATTCGGCGAACTGGTCGACGGCGAGGTCAACGTCCGGATCTGGATTCACCCCGATCACCGCAAGAAGGGCTACGGCACGGCCGCGCTCCGCCGCTCACGCAGCGAGATGGCCGCGTACTTCCCGGCGGTGCCGATGGTGGTCCGCGCGCCGGGTGCCACGCCGCGGTAGACCCCGGCGCATGCCTGCGTAACCTCGTCGGAGTGACTGTGCGCGCGGGCATCGTGGTGACCGGAACCGAAGTACTGACCGGACGGGTTCAAGATCGCAACGGCCCCTGGCTGGCTGATCGGCTACTCGAACTCGGCGTCGAACTGGCCCACATCACGCTGTGCGGGGACCGCCCCGAGGACATCGAGGCGCAACTGCGCTTTCTGGCCGCCGAAGGTGTGGACCTGATCATCACCAGCGGGGGACTGGGACCCACCGCCGACGACATGACCGTCGCGGTGGTGGCTCGCTTCTGCGGGCGCGAGCTCGAACTCGATGTCGAACTCGAGGAGCGGATCGCCGACATCCTGCGTCGGCTCAATGCGGCCAGGGGCCGGACCGTCGACTTCGAGGCCGTGCGCGCCGCCAACCGGAAGCAGGCGCTGGTGCCGGTGGGAGCCGCCGTGCTCGAGCCGGTGGGAACCGCGCCCGGAGTGGTGGTGGCGGGCAGCCCGACGGTGGTCGTGCTGCCCGGTCCGCCGCGGGAACTGCAGCCGATGTGGCGCACCGCGGTGCAGACCCCGGAGGTGCAGCAGGCGATCGCCGGTCGCACCCACTACGAGCAGTCGACGATCCGGATGTTCGGCCTGCCCGAGTCCGCGTTGGCCGAGACACTGCGTACGGCCGAGACCACCGTGGAGGATTTCGACCGGCTGGAGATCACGACGTGCCTGCGCCGCGGTGAGCTCGAGATCGTCACCCGCTACGAACCCAATGCCGCGCCGGTCTACGCGGCGCTGCAAACAGTGCTGCGCGACAAGCACGCCGACGCGGTGTTCTCCACCGACGGTTCCCTGGTCGACGACCAGGTGGCCGCCCTGCTGGCCGGTCGCACCATCGCCACCGCCGAATCCTGCACCGCGGGCCTGGTGGCGGCGCGGCTGGCGGACCGGTCCGGCTCGTCGGCGTACCTGCTGGGCTCGGTGGTGGCATACGCGAACTCGGCGAAAACCGAACTGCTGCAAGTGGATCCAGCGCTCATCGCCGAACACGGGGCGGTATCCGAACCCGTCGCCGAGGCGATGGCCGCGGGCGCGCTGGCCCGATTCGGCGCCGATACCGCGATCGCGGTCACCGGTATCGCGGGACCCGGTGGCGGCACTGCGGACAAGCCCGTCGGCACGGTGTGCTTCTCCGTGCGAACTTCCGACGGGCGAGTGCTCACCAAGACGCGGCAGCTGCCCGGCGAGCGGGCCGATGTGCGGGAGCGCTCGACCACCGTGGCCTTCCACCTGCTCCGGCAGTTGTTGAGCTAACGCTGCTCGTCCCACAGCATGAGCATGCTGCGCAGGATCTCCTCGGCCCGGCCGAGGCCGGCCAGATGGCTCTCACCGGCCAGTGGATACAGCTCGGCGTCGGGCAGCCGGGACACCACGTGCTCGCCGTGGGCGAACGGCACGATGTGGTCCTTGTCGCCGTGCCACCAGCGCACCGGCACCTTCACCTCGTCTAGCCGAAAACCCCAGTCGCGGGCGAACACCACCACATCGGCGAACGGCGCGGCCAGCTGTTTGCGGCTGCCGTTGAGCAGATCGTCGAGAAACATGGCCCGGAATTCGGGACGCACGAGCAGCCGGCGGTCGGCCTCCGGGGAGATCCGGGCGTAGGCGTACAGCGCAGGCGTGGCCACCGGACGGATGAGCTGGATCAGCGCCGTGGCCGCCATCCGCAACGGGAACCCGGCCACCTCGATGAGCGGAGCCACCGTGCTGCCGAAGCCCATCACACCGCCGCCGATCGCGTCGGGGCCGACGGTCGGGGCCACGCCGCCGAGGACACCGACGGCCAGTACCCGTTCCGGCAGGGCGGCCGCGCAGCCCAGTGTGTACGGACCACCACCGGACAGGCCGATGACGATGAACTTGTCGATGCCGAGGGTGTCGGCGATGGTCCTCAGGTCATGGGCGAATTCGCCGACATTGGCGTATTGGAACGGGGTGGACGAGCCGATCCCGGGCCGGTCGATGCCGATCAACCGGATGCCCTGTTCTTCGGCGAACACCCGGGCCTCGGTGGGAATCTGCCTGCGCGCGCCCGGCGTGCCGTGCAACCAGAAGAACGCTTTGCCTTGCGGATCGCCGAATTCAGCGAAGCCGATCTGCCGCTGAGCGTCCACGGCGATGTTGCCCTCCAGCTTGGGGCGTTCGATCGGGGGAACCATCCGCAAAGTGTCGCATGCGCCACAGCCGCACCGGCGCGGGTTCTAGCTCACCCAGCCGGCGGGTCGTCGATCCGTCCAGGGCGCGGCTTCCTCCAACTGGGCGGCCAGTTGCAGCAACACCGTCTCGTCAGGCGCCATCAGCTGCACGCCGATGGGCAGCCCGTCGTCGCTGACACCGAGCGGCAGTGAGATCGCCGCCCAGCCGGTCACATTGGCCAGCGACGTCCATCCTGTCGTGGCGAACTCGACGTCGAAGAAGGCCCTGGTGCTGCCGCGGGGCTGATCCAGCAACCCGTACCCCGGCGGCGGGGTGAGCAGGGTCGGCACCAGCAGTACGTCGTGGCCGCGCATGCCGTCGGCGAAGCGACGCGTCTGTGCGTGGACGGCGCTGATGGCTCCGGCATAGGCCACGCCCGTGGTGGTGAACCCCTCACGCACCATTTCCCATGTGCTGGGCTCGAATTCGTCCTCACGGGGTTCACGGCCGAGAACCTCGGTGGCCAGCGCGTGCAATCCCGCGTTGCTGACGGTGTGCAGGACGGCGATGGCGTCGGCCACCGCGTCGGCGTCGATACCGGGGGCACCCGAGTCGACGTGATGGCCGAGGTCACCGAGAAGCCGCGCAGTGGCTTCGACCGCCGCGACCACCTGCGCGTCGGTGGCTGGACCGGGGAACGGGGACTCGGTGGTCATCAACACCCGTACGCCGGGCAGCGGCCGGCTCAGGGCGTCGAGGAAGCTGGTCACGGGGAGTGCAGCGGTGTACGGGTCGCCCGGCGCGGAACCGGTCGCGATGTCCAGCAACGCGGCGCTGTCACGGACGGTCCTGGTCAGCGCGTGCGCGTTGACCAGACCCTCGAGGCTGTGCCCGGCGTCCGGTGCGAACGACGACCGCCCGCGCCGCGGTTTGAGCCCCACCAGGCCGCAACACGAGGCCGGTACCCGGATCGAGCCGGTGCCGTCACCTCCGGACGCGGCGGGAACCACCCCGGCGGCGACGGCGGCTGCCGAGCCGCCGCTGGAACCACCCGGGGTGACGGCCTTCGACCACGGGTTGATGGTGGGACCGAACAGTGACGGTTCGGTGGTGCAGTGATTGCCCCACTCGGGGGTGTTGGTCTTCCCGAAGATCACCAGCCCGGCGTCCAGATACCGTTGCACGATCCAGGACGTGTCGGTGGCGATGTGGGTCCGCAACGCCCGTGAGCCCATCGCTTCCGGCGTGCCGGCGAGCGCGGCCCCAAGGTCCTTGAGCAGGAATGGAACTCCGGCCACGGGCGCCGCACCGCCGGAACGCAGTGTTCCGGCGGTGTCAAGGGCGGAAGCCTGGTTGCGGGCCCGGTCGAACAGATCGGTGATCACCGCATTGAGCCCCCTGGCGGCTTCGAGGCGGATCAGCGCCGCCTCGAGCAGTTCGACCGCTGACAGTTCACCCGCCGCGGCCAGCGCTGCCTGCCCGAGCGCGTCCACTGAGGCCAATTCGAAGGCCGCGGATGTATCCATCGACATCAGGCAGATGCACCTACTGCCATCTTGATCTGAGTCGAGTTCTCACCCTGCTGTCCCATCAGCGTGGTGTAAGCCTCCATGACCACCTCCCCGGCGTCGTTGGTACACACGTTGCGGGTCACCACTATGTCGGCGCCGAAACGTTCGTCCACCGAATCGATCTCCAGCCGTGCGTGCAGCTTGTCGCCGGCCAGCACCGGCTTGTGGAAGACGAACCGCTGGTCCACCTGCACGATCCGCATCGTCTCCATACCGACGTCGACGTGCTTGAAGAAGTTTTGTTGGACCAGCAGCGCAAAGATCGCCGTGAAGGTCAGAGGCGCCACCAGGTCGGGGTGTCCCAGCTCGCGTGCGGCGGCTTCGTCGTAGCTGGCCGGGTCTTCGACCTTGACCGCCTTCGCATACTCCCGCACCTTTTCCCGACCGACCAGGTAGTGGTCTGGGTAGGTGTGGACCATGTTTCGGATATCGGTCTTGAGCGCCACGGCGGGGTCCTCCGTCCTGGGAAGGAATAGCAGACGATGAATCCAAAACCACGATAATCAAGATCGGGATTTCGGCAATTTCTCAGACCTCGGACTCGCTGCCGGTCACCCGCCGCCGATACGTCGACGGGGTTTCCCCGGCGAAGTGGGAGAAGGCCCGGGTGAACGAACTGACGCTGTCGAATCCGACAGCGGTGGCGGTTTCGCGCACCGTCTGATCCGGAGCCGCCAGCAGGGCCATGGCGCGCAACATCCTGGCATGCAAAAGGTATGTGCGCCAGGACAATCCGAGGGTGTCCTGGAACAACCTGCGCAGAGTGCGTTCTGACACCGCCACCGCACGGCTCACATCGTCGATGGATACCGAGTCCAGGTGCTGTTTGGTGTAGGTGGTCGCGGCCTCGACGAGGGGATGGTCGCAGGTCGGCAGGCTCAGCGGCGCTTCGTGATCCAGGGCCTCGGTGACCAGATTCGCCAGCGTCCGGAAGAAGCCGTCCGACACCGGACAGCCCTGCTCACGGTCGATGGGCCAGCGCAGTGCGTAGATCATCATTTCCCGGATCAGGGGAGACACCGCCAGGATGCGGGCCCGGTCGACGCCGGTGTCGATCAGCGCCGGATCGAACATCACCGCGACCGTACGCACCTCGGGATTCATGATGGCCTGGTGTTCCAGCCCGGCCGGGATCCACGCGGCCTGCTGCGGGGGCAGCAGGTAATGCGCGGCCGCCGTCTCGACCTCGACCACGCCGGCGATGGCGTATTCGATCTGGTGTACCTCGTGCGAATGCCAGCCCGTGATCAGCCCGTCACCTTCGTAGAGGTAGCTGCCGGCCAGGGCTTTGCCGCCCCGGCGCAGCTCGATGACGGGCAAGGTGGCCGATTCGGATAAAACTCTGTCCGATGGCGCAGAGACGGTCATGAGAACACAGGGTAGTTGTTGAATCATGAATCTCAACGACATGATTCTGGTGAGTATCGACGACCACGTCGTGGAGCCCCCCGACATGTTCCTGAATCACGTCCCCGAGAAGTACAAGAAGGACGCCCCGATCGTCGTCACCGATGACAAGGGTGTCGACCAATGGATGTATCAGGGCCGGCCGCAAGGGGTCAGCGGCCTCAACGCCGTGGTGTCCTGGCCCGCCGAGGAGTGGGGACGTGACCCGGCGGGGTTCGCCGAGATGCGTCCCGGCGTGTACGACGTGCACGAGCGGGTTCGCGACATGAGCCGCAACGGCATCCTGGCCTCGATGTGCTTCCCGACGTTCACCGGGTTCTCCGCGCGGCACCTGAACATGCACCGTGAAGAGACCACCCTGGTGATGGTGTCGGCCTACAACGACTGGCACATCGACGAATGGGCCGGCACCTACCCTGACCGCTTCATCCCCATCGCGGTATTGCCGACCTGGAATCCGGACGCCATGTGCAAGGAGATCCGCCGGGTGGCCGCCAAGGGCTGCCGTGCGGTGACCATGCCGGAACTGCCGCACCTGGAAGGCATTCCGAGCTACCACGACGAGGACTACTGGGGCCCGGTGTTCCGGACCTTGTCCGAGGAGAACGTGGTGATGTGCCTGCACATCGGCACGGGCTTCGGAGCCATCAGCATGGCGCCCAACGCCCCGATCGACAACCTGATCATCCTGGCCACCCAGGTCTCGGCGATGTGCGCGCAGGATCTGTTGTGGGGTCCGGCGATGCGCAACTACCCCGACCTGAAGTTCGCCTTCTCCGAGGGCGGAATCGGCTGGATTCCCTTCTATCTCGACCGCAGCGACCGGCACTACACCAATCAGAAGTGGTTGCGGCGCGACTTCGGCGACAAACTCCCCAGCGACGTCTTCCGGGAGCATTCGCTGGCCTGCTATGTCACCGACAAGACGTCGCTGAAACTGCGTCACGAGATCGGCATCGACAACATCGCCTGGGAATGCGACTACCCGCATTCCGATTGCTTCTGGCCCGACGCTCCCGAGCAGGTGCTGGCCGAGTTGACCGCCGCCGGCGCCGACGATTCCGACATCAACAAGATCACCTGGGAGAACTCCTGCCGCTTCTTCGGCTGGGATCCGTTCGCGCACACCAAACGTGAGGACGCCACCGTCGGCGCCCTGCGCGCCACCGCCACCGACGTGGACACCTCGATCCGGCCGCGCAAGGAGTGGGCACAGCTCTACGACGAGAAGCGCTTCGCCAGAGCGTGATCGCGTGACTCGACGGCTTTCCCGGTGAGCCCCAGGGCAATCAACACATCGGCCGCGGTGATGACCAAACCGGCGTAGTACATCCACTTGAGGCCCGGTTCGGGCTGCGCGGTGAAGAACACCAGCAGGAAAATGGGGCCGACGATGCCACACAGGAGTACGAAAAGCTGCACGCGTACGTAGAGCCACAGGATCTGTAGCCGGGTCACGGCCAGAGCATAACGGGGGCCGGTGCCTATCCTTGGGCGAGGACGGTGTCCAGCACCAGATCCGGGCGCGCCCACAGCAAGGCGCCGCCGGCGCCGGCCACCACTTCACGGCGGGCGCCGCGGATCCGGTTTGTCAGGTGCTCTCCGAGGTCGGGGGAATGTACGGCGTCCTCCGCGCCGAAGAGGATGTGCACGTCCACGGCGGGGCAGAACAGCTCCGCGGGCCAGGACGTCATCGCCAGCACGGTGTCGCGCGCATAACCCGCCGCACCGCCGGTGAAGGCGTCCTGCAGAGCCGCCCGGAACAGCGCCTGGAAGTCCGGACGCCGGTACACCGCGGCGTCGCACTCCGGGTAGTCGGACATCACCATGGTGTACAGCGCGTCGGGGGTGTAGTGAGCGAGGTCCGCCGCCAGTGCCTCCGGGTCGGCAGCGACGGCCGCGACCATCTCGCGATAGGCGGCGGGCAACAGCGCGGTGATCGGTGGGTATGCCACGTCGTCGATGGGGGACACCAGGACCAGCCCGCGTGCCCACGACGTGGCGGCCAGCGCCAACGCGAACGGGGCGCCCTGCGAGTTGGCGATCACCGACACCGGTTGGCCCACCACGTCCCGCACCAGCTCGCCGAGATCGTCGGCCACAGAGCTGAGGGTCTTGGCCGGATCGGCGGTCGACCCGCCGAGCCCCGGCCGGTCCACCGACAGCAGTCGGACATGGCGTCGATCCAGCAGCGCGTCGTCGCCGAACCTCATCAGGCGGCCGGATCCGGCGCCCGGGATGAACAGCACCGGTGTGCCGCCGGCAGGTCCATACGCGCGGTACGCCAGGTGGCGGCCGTCGCGCAGCTCGATCGTGGTCACAGCCGCCGCGCCCGGGCCAGCCAGGCGGGTTCGGCCACCCGGGTGCCCGGCGGCAACCCGACCGTCTCCGCCTGCGCCTGCTGCACCACCCCGGAGTAGGTGGTCTCGGTCAGACTCTCGAGCAGCCAGCCGGCGCCGAACGCATCGCGCACGGCGGACTCGCTGACCTGTGGCCCGAAACCGCGCCCGCGGTCGGACAGGGCGAGCACATGCACCACGCCCCCGGTGCGGCAGGTGCGCGCCAGACTCGCGACGTAGCGGGCGCGGTCGGCGGCATCGAAGATGTGGAACAACGCGCTGTCGAGCACCGTGTCGAACGGGGGTTGTCCCGACAGGTTCATCGCGTCCGCCACCTCGAAACGTGCCTGCACGCCGTGGGCGGCGGCATTCTCCCGTGCCCGAGCCACCGCATGAGGCGCGAAATCGACGCCGAGAACGTCGTAGCCCAACGACGCCAGCAGGATGGTGTGTTCACCTGTGCCGCAACCGATGTCCAGCACCCGCCCGCGGATCAGGCCGGCGCGTTCCAGCTGCACGACAGCCGGTTGCGGCGCGCCGGTCACCCACGGTGGTGTGCCGGTGCGGTAGGCGTCGTCGAAGCGGTCCCGGTTCGGCGTCTCCCAGTTCGTGGTCATGACGGTAAGTGTTCAACATCAACACCGGTTGAGGTCAAGCACCCTCCGGCCGGCTCGGTGGCACCGTCGCGGTGTCAGCCCGGCAGGATCGATTCACCCTCCACCACAATAGGTTTGGCTTCCAGTGGCTGTGCCGCCGGGCCTTGGGCGACGCTGCCGTCGAGGTTGAACTTGCTCCCGTGACACGGGCAGTTGATGGTGCCGTCGGCCACCGCGTTGAGACGACACCCGGTGTGGGTGCAGACATTCGAGAACCCCTTGAACTCGCCCGCTGCGGGCTGTGTGAGTACCACGTCGTCGACGATGATGCCGGAGCCGACGGGTACCTCGCTGGTGCTGGCCAGCGCCGCGGGCGCGGCAGCAGATCCGCCGGTGTCGGGTGCTTGCCCGGAGGTGGGCGGTTCGGCCGTCGACTGTTCGGAGTAGGTACTGCACGCGGCGAGTACGGCGGCGGCACCGCCGACGCCGAGCCCGGCCAGGAACCGAGGGCGGGAGAGCTGGGGCTGTGGAATGTCCATTGTGGGATCTTCGTCCTCGGGCATCAGAACGTCAGGCCATTGCGCTGGAAAAACCACAGTGCCGAGGTCAGCCAGGTGTAGACCAGCACGAAGAACAACACCCCACCGGCGATCGGAAGCACCCACGCACGCAGGCCGGAGCGCGTGAGCAGCAGCATCTTGGTGACGAAGGCGCCGTAGAACAAGCAGCCGAACAGCGAATGGAACAGCACGCGGGTGTCGGTGGATCCGAAGCCCAACGCGTAGAGGCAGTGCACGGCCACCGGCAAGCTGGCCAGCACCGCGACCCGGCCCGACCAGACGTGTGCGTGCCGCAACCACGCCGGTGTGCGGGAGCGCGGCAGCAGCCGGTACATCGCCAGCGCGGACACCATCTGGAACACCGCCAGGCTCACCGCCACCGTGGCCAGCCACGACTTCACCGCCGCCGGGCTGGAGAAGCCGGCGATGTTGACCGCGAAGAAGCGCGGGTCGTGCACCCTGGCGAAGGCGCCGAGGCCCACGGCAACCAACGCCCCGATCAGCACCGCGCCCAGTACACCCGCGGTCGCCGGCGCGGGCGGGACCACCGCCGGGCGGATCTCGGTGTCGGTCTCGGAGTAGGCGTCAGCGGCCATCGGTCACCTCCGGCGCCCGCAGCTGCCAGCTGCGTTCACCGAGCGTCAGCGTTCCGGTGACGGTGCGGCCCTGCAGTCGTGCATCGAGTCCGCCGGCGCGATCGGTGCTCATCAGGTGCACCGCATCGCCGCGGACCGTGCCGGTCATCCAGGTCTCGATGGCAGCCCCATCGCAGACATACGCTTCCGCGGAGCCACCCGTCACCGTCATGTCGACGACGATCGGTGCGCCCGCGGTCGTGACCTGACCGGAATAGGTTGCGACCGAAGGGAATCCGGCCGGGGGAACGGTCGTCAGGCTGGCGGCCGCCGGGGCGGGTGCCGACACCACAACGGGTCCGGAATCTGGTTCGGCTGTGGTGTTGGCCAGCCACAAGCCGGCCGCCGTGACGGCTACCGCGGCGATCGACAGCAGTGGTGTGTGTGTTTGCATGACCACGATCTTCGGCGCCCCGGCGACGGCGAGCTTGGAGCCAGTGTGGAGATCGTGTGGAGATTGTCGGGAGCCCGACGCTCAGGCGGGGATCACCACAACCAGCTCGTTGCCGTCACGTTCGACGCGCATCCCGGCGCGGCGAGCCACCGTGGCCACCGCGGCGGCGTCGGTGGGTTCTGCCCGCGAGGACGCCAGCACCCGCGCCAACCGGCCCTTGTGCGCCTTGTTGAAGTGGCTCACCACGGTGCGGCGTCCGTCGGAATGCTCGGCCAGCACGTCGACCCGCACCGCGCCGGGGAGCCGGCCGAGGCCCGCATAGGAGCCGGAGCGCAGGTCCACCACCAGCTCCTGGGCGGCGACAGCGGCGAGCACCGGTTCCAGCGCCGGTCGCCACCGCGCCGACAATGTGGGCCGGCCCGGCAGTTTCGAGCCCGCGGAGAGCCGGTAAGCGGGCACCAGGTCGTGGGCGCGTACCACCCCGAACAACGCGGATCCGACCGCCAACCGGGCCGCGGCGCGGGCGGCGGTGGCACCGCGCAGGGATTCGATGTCCAGCGCGTCGTAGAGCACCCCGGTGTAGCGCCGGATCGCCGGCAGGGTCGGTGCGGTGCGCAGGGCGGCGTTGCGGTCGATCTCGGCGTCCTGGGCCGCCGAGATGCCCAGCGCGGCCCGGCTCGCGGGCCGGTCGGCGGACAGCGCGACGAGGTCGTCGACCAATTCCGCGCGCAGCAAGGTCAGCTCGGGGTGGGTCAGAGTGTCCAGGTTCAGCGGGGGCCCGTCGCCGCCGGTTTGTTTGGTCTCCGAGGGCGGCAGCAGCACGATCACGGCTGGGACCTTAACCGAGCGTCCGGCGCAGACGCCGACGGGTTACATTTCAGGCAAGAAGTGTCACAGGAGGGGTGGAGTTCGATGACAGCAGCCAGCGCCGACATCTGGGACGTGATGTCGACAGCGCGGACCATCCGCCGCTTCACCGACGAACCGGTTGACGACGCGACGTTGGCGCGCTGCCTGCAAGCGGCCACCTGGGCGCCGTCGGGAGCCAATGCCCAGGAATGGCGTTTTGTCGTGTTGCGCTCGGCGCAGCAGCGCGCGGTGGTGGCCAAGGCCGCCGCACACGCACTCGAGGTCATCGAACCCGTCTACGGGATGAGCAGGCCCGCCGACGACGATCACAGCCAGCGGGCCCGGACCTACCGCGCCACCTACGAATTGCACGACAGGGCCGAGGAATTCACCTCGGTGCTGTTCACCCAGCGGCGGTTCCCGACGGCCTCGGAGCTGCTCTTGGGAGGTTCGATCTTTCCGGCGATGCAGAACTTCCTGCTCGCGGCGCGCGCGCAGGGGCTCGGGGCGTGCCTGACCAGCTGGGGTTCCTACGGGGGTGAGCGGCTGCTCCGCGATGCGGTGGGCGTGCCACCGGAGTGGTTGATCGCCGGCCACGTGGTGGTCGGGTGGCCGCGCGGCCAGCACGGGCCGTTGCGCCGGCGGCCGCTGTCGGCCAGCGTGCACCTGGATCACTGGGGGCAGCCCGCTCCCGAACTCACCTCAGCCGCGGGCGAGCAGTAGCGGTACCCGCTGTTCGGCGGTCGTCAGCGAGCCGTGCTGGCCCACCAGCGCCGACTCCAGTGGCTCGACGGTCCGTCGTACCAGGACGGCCGATTCCCGCGCGGCGGCCACGACATCGCCGATCCGGTGCCGCACCCGGTCGCTGACCTCCGCGCCGAACCACCCGGCGGCGATCGCTTCGTCCCGGCCGGCCACCCAGGCGCGGTCACCCAGAGTCGCCCGCCAGGTGTCCAGGACCGCCGCGCCGGCACCGTCGGCCACGTAGACGTGCCGGGCTCGCGGTTCACCGCCAATGCTGTGCACGCCGTCCATCAGGTCCGGCGAGGCGTCGAGGTCCACCGTCTGATCGGCGTCGGCGGTGACCATGCCGTGGTCGGCGACGACGGCGAGCAGGCCACCGGGCGGCAGCGCTTCGACCACGGACTCGACCAGGCGGTCGACCTGACGCAGCTGCATCCGCCAGGCTGGCGACCCGGGGCCGTGCAGATGCCCGATCATGTCGAGATCGGCGTGGTAGCCGTAGCAGAAACCGCGCTCGTCGAGGACGCTTCGCACCGCGTGCGCCAGATCGCCGAGCGCATGCACGCCGACGTAATTGCCGCCCCGAAGCGCGGCGCGGGTCAGTCCGGAGCCGTCGAACTGCGCACCGGACACCACACTGACCGCGACACCGGACCTCGCCGCGCGCTCGAATGTGGTCGGAAGTGGTTGTACCTCTTCGGGTATCAGCTCCTCACGCAGATCCGGACCCCATGGATGTGGGCGCCAGCGCAGTGCGTTGATCACGCCGGAGTCAGGTACCCGGAA
This sequence comes from Mycobacterium sp. Soil_C_30, assembly GCF_057656995.1. Taxonomy (NCBI): domain Bacteria; kingdom Bacillati; phylum Actinomycetota; class Actinomycetes; order Mycobacteriales; family Mycobacteriaceae; genus Mycobacterium; species Mycobacterium sp. Soil_C_30. The sequence continues at coordinate 67,618 of NZ_JBDGJH010000020.1, forward strand.
CGAGTAGCCCACCATGCCGTGCAACCCGGAGCGGTGGCCGGTGCCCACCGCGGCCAGCCCGGCGGCAGTGGTGGCCGGGAAGCCGACCTGCAGGGTCCGGCCACGCAGCCCGGCCAGTACCGGGGCGTCGTCGGCGTGGGTGTCCAGCAGTTCGGCGCCGAGACCGTCGACCAGAAGCAGACATGCCCCCGATACCTCACCCAGATCGATTTTCGCCTCGAACCCAGCAGCCCCCATCGCGGCCAATATCGCAGGCGCCACGTCGGCGAGGTGGAGTTCGGTGGGATCCGGCTGGGGGAGTGCGGTGGTCATTTCTGGTGCACCGACACCGCGTAGTCACCGCCGCTGAACGGCGTCCGGTCCCACGTCGCCCAGCGCTGCCGCAGCCGAAGGCCGGCGGCCTGCGCGTGCCGGTCATAGTCGTCGAGTTGCAGTCGGTCGGGCCGCAGGCTGAAGCCCGCGACCACCAGCCCGCCGTGCCGGACGGACCGGGCGACCTCAGCCAGCGCCCGGGCTTCGCTGCCCGGTGCCAGGAAGATCATCACATTGCCGGCCAGTACGGCGAGATCGAACGCACCGGTCACCGAATCGGTGAGGCAACACAGGTCGGCGTGTGCCCAACTGAGTTCGGGGGCCTTGTCACGTGCGGTCGCCACCATCGCCCCGTCGGAGTCCACGCCGACGGTGTCGAAGCCGCGGGCCGCCAATTCGATTGCCACCCGGCCGGTTCCGCACCCCGCGTCGAGCACCCGGTGCCCGCCGAAATCGCGGAGCAACACCTCGACGAGGTCGGCTTCGCCGTGGACATTGCCGCCGCGCGCGGCCAAGCGCTGCCAGCGCCGGTCGTAATCATGGCCTCGAGGGACGTGGGCGTCCCTCCAGCGCGTGCTCATGCTTCCGATTCAACACCACCCTTGACATGCAGCCTGAAGGCTGCCTATGGTACCGAAATGCAGCCGAATGGCTGCATATGGAAGGCGAGATGGACGAAGTGTTCAAGGCGCTGTCCGACCCGAGCCGGCGGCTGCTGCTGGACAGTCTCAACGCCCGAGCCGGGCAGACGCTGACCGAACTGTGCGGTGACCTGTCCATGGCCCGGCAGTCGGTCAGTAAGCATCTGGCCGTGCTCGAGGGTGCCAATCTGATCACCACGCGCAGGCGGGGCAGGGAGAAGCTGCACTACGTCAACGCCGAGCCCATCAACGCGATCGCCGACCGTTGGATCCGTCAGTACGACCGCGCGAGGGTGCAGGCCCTCGCTGATCTGAAAACCGCTTTGGAAGGTGAATCAATGACCGAGACAACAGAGTTCGTCTATACCACCTACATCAAGACCACGCCGGAACGGCTCTGGCAGGCGCTCACCGATCCGGCCTTCTCGCAGCAGTACCTGGGTCATGCGATAGTGACGGACTGGGCGGTGGGTTCCACCTACGCCTGGCGCGACGACGTGCTCGACATCCAACATCCCGAGCAGGTGGTGCTCGAGTACCAGCCGTACTCCCGGCTGGCCTTCACCTTCCACACTTTCGTCCCGGAGATCGGCACCGTCAAGGGCATCAGCTCCGAGGTCATCGACAAGGCGGCTGCCGAACCGCGCTCCAAGGTCACCTTCGAGATCGAACCGGCCGAGGATCAGGTGAAACTCACCGTCGTGCACGACGGATTCCCGGCCGGCAGCGTGGTCCGTGGTCTCATCTCGGGTGGGTGGCCCTGGAAGTTGTCGAATCTCAAGAGCGGTCTGGAAGCCGCGGGGGCACTGGTATGACCTCCAGACCCGTGGTGGCACGGGCGGAATGGGATGCGCAGTGGCAACAACTGGTGGCCGAGGAGAAGGAGCTGACGCGAGCCCGTGATGCGTTGGCGGCCAAACGGCGACGCATGCCCTGGCTGTCGGTCGACAAGGCCTACCGCTTCGTCGGTCCGGCCGGTGAGGCGACGTTGGCCGATCTGTTCGACGGGCGCCGGCAACTCGTGGTGTACCGCGCCTTTTTCGATCCCGGTGTGCACGGTTGGCCCGAGCACGCGTGTGTCGGCTGCTCCATGGTCGCCGATCACGTAGGCAATCTGGCACATCTGAATGCCCGTGACACCACACTGGTTTTCGTCTCGCGCGCGCCACAGGACGACATCCGGCGGGTCAAGGCGCGGATGGGGTGGGAAATGCCGTGGTACACACTGACCGACGATTTTGATGCCGACTTCGGTGTGGATCAATGGCACGGCACCAACGCCTTCATCCGGGACGACGGCCACGTCTTCCGGACCTATTTCATCAACAACCGCGGTGATGAGTCGCTCGGTTCCACCTGGAGCTACCTGGACATGACGGCATTGGGCCGTCAAGAGGACTGGGAGGACTCCCCGGCGGGGTACCCGCAGTCCAAGCCGTACCAGTGGTGGAACTGGCACGATGAATACGGTGACGTGGCGGATTCGAGGCATTGACCGGCAGCTCGCGGTGATCGCCTGCGCGGCTGCGCTGTTGGCCGGCTGTGCCAATCCGCAGGCGGCTACCCAACCCACCGGTCAAAGCAGTACAGGAACCACCACACGGAGCCCTGCAGCACCGGCCACAGAGAGCACCCCGAGACCAACCACCACCACCGTCGCCCAGCCCCGGCCCCCGATCGTCGAGCCCGTGACGCGGGAACAGCTGGGCGCCACGTGGCGGCCGGGCTGTCCCGTCGGGCCCGAGCAGCTGCGTCTGGTCGAACTGGACCATCGTGGGCTGGACACCCTCACGCACCGCGGCCGAATCGTGGTCCACCAGGACCTGGTCGACGAGGTCATCGCGGTGTTCGACCGGCTGTACCGGCTCGGGTTTCCCATCGAGCGGATGCAGACCGTCGAGCGTTATCCGAACGCCGACGACGAGCTGTCGATGCGCGACAACAACACCTCGGCGTTCAACTGCCGGGACATCCCCGGCAGCGGAAGCTGGTCATACCACGCCTACGGACGAGCCATCGACGTGAACCCGCGCTTCAACCCGTACATCGACCGCACCGGAGCCTTTCAACCCGCCAACGCCGAGGTCTACCTGGACCGCAATCGCATCGATCCCGGTCTGTTGAAAGACGGCGACGCCGCGGTGCGCGCCTTCACCGACCACGGGTGGCAGTGGGGTGGCCACTGGCGCACGCCGAAGGACTACCAACATTTCGAATGGCAGTGACGCTCAAGCCCTTTTGCGGGCCTGCCGTTTGATCTTCTCCGGCAGCGCCTCCGCGGCCAGCAGGTGAGGCAGGAGCTCCGGCTCACCCATGATCGCGCGGAACACCATGCTCACCGTGATCTCGTGATCCGGGCGGCTGGCCACCACCACCTGGTCACCGGCGCGCACCGTGCCCGGTTCGATCACCCGCAGATACGCCCCCGGGGTCGCGGCCTGGGTGAAGGTCTTCATCCAGCCGCGGAGGTCCAGGAACTTGGCGAAGGTCCGGCACGGTGTCCGCGGTGAGGACACCTCGAGCACCAGGCCGTCGGAGCCGACCTGCCACCGTTCACCGATCCGTGCGCCGGTGACGTCGATGCCCTGGGTGGTGAAGTTCTCGCCGAAGATCCCATTGGGCAAGTCGCGGCCCAGCTCGGTCTCCCACGCATCGAGATCCTCGCGCGCGTACGCGTAGACCGCCTGGTCGTCACCGCCGTGGAATTTCGGGTTGCCGATCAGATCGCCGACAAGACCGCTTCCGAGGCCGCCCTGGCGCGGGCCGGGTCCGCGGACCTCGATGGCGTCGGTGGTCGGCCGCTTGTCGATACCCGTGGACAATTCGGGCTTGTCCGGGCTGACCCGCGGGTGAGCGAGGTTGACCGTCAGGATGCGAGACATCGTTGCACGCTCAATACTTGGGCAGCCGCACGACCTGGACGAAGAACTCGTCGATCTGACGGACGGCGTTCATGAACTGGTCGAGGTCCACCGGCTTGGTGACATAAGCGTTGGCGTGCAGTTTGTAGCTGCGCAGGATGTCCTCCTCCGCCGAGGAGGTGGTGAGCACGACCACCGGGATCAGTGACAGATCGGCGTCGGACTTGATCTTCTCCAGCAGCTGCCTGCCGTCGTACTTCGGCAGGTTGAGATCCAGCAGGATCAGATCCGGGCGCGGGGCATTCTCGTACGGCGCGCGACGGTAGAGAAAGTCCAAACCCTCCTGACCGTCGTGTGCGACGTGCAGCGTGTTCTTGATCTTGTTGTGCTCGAACGCCTCACGGGTGATCAGCTCGTCGCCCGGATCGTCCTCGATGAGCAGGACATCGATGGCGCGGCCTGCGTCGCTCATGTGTTGCTTCCTTCCAGTGCCGCAGGAGTTCTGTCGGCGCGGGGTTCCGTCGTTTCGGATGATTTTGTCGGGTCGGTGGGCAGGGTGAAGAAGAACCGGGTGCCCCCGGTGTAGGAGGTGTCGATCCAGATGCTGCCACCGTGGTGTTCGACGATCTTGCGGCACACCGCCAGCCCGATACCCGTCCCGGTGTAGCTATCGCGGCCATGCAGGCGCTGGAAGATCACGAAGACCTTGTCGGCGAACTCTTCCTCGATACCGATGCCGTTGTCGGACACCGACAGCACCCAGCTTCCGGTGCGCTCACCCGTGCCCTTCTCACAGTCGATGACGATCCGCGGCGTCGTATCGGGTTTCCGGAACTTCATCGCGTTGCCGATCAGGTTCTGCCACAACAGTGCCAGAAGTGTCGGATCGCCGACGAGGCGGGGAAGCGGTGTGTCGGGCCGGACGATCTCTGCCTCGGTGTCCTCGATCGCGGCCTGCAGATTGGCCAGCCCGGAATCGAGGGTGGCGCCGAGGTCGACCTCGGTGTGTGCCGCGTTGAGCCTGCCCACTCGTGAGAACGCCAGCAGGTCGTTGATCAACTGCTGCATTCGTTTGGCACCGTCTACCGCGAACCGGATGTACTCGGTGCCGCGTTCGTCGAGCTTGTCGCCGTAGCGCTTCTCCAGCAGCTGGCAGAACGACGCCACCTTCCGCAACGGCTCCTGCAGGTCATGTGAGGCCACGTAGGCGAACTGTTCCAGTTCCGCATTGGAGCGCCGCAGTTCGACCGCCTGCTCATCGAGTACCTCGGCCTGCTGCGCGAGCTGGATCCGGGCGGCGGTGGAGGCTTCGAGATCGTCGACCACCCGCTGCCGCATGTCTTCGACATCGCTGGCGATCGCCCGGATGTCCTTGGGTCCCTGCTGCGGGATGCGCTCGCTGAAGTATCCGTCGGTGATACGCCGGCACGCTGCGGCCAGTGCGTCCAGCGGTTTGGTCACCGCGGTGCGCACCAGGATCGCCAACAGTCCGGCGGTGATCAAGAACGCGACCACGACGCCCTCGAGCACGATGTTGCGCCAGGTGTTGACCCGGTCCAGATCGCCCCCGGCAACATCACGGGCTTCCGCGAGGTGCTCGTTCTGGACGGAGAACAGCTGCCGAAGACGGTCGAAGTTCTGTTTGCCGCGCTCGGCGGTGGCCGGGTCCACCAGCGTCGGGGTGCCGGGCTCGACGCTGTCGATGACGGGCTCGGCGTAATCGGTGCGCCAGGTGGCCGCGGCTTCCTCGATCGCGTCGAGATCGGCGATCAGCTCCGGGCGTCCGGTGAGTCGCTGCCGCATGACATCCGCGGCCTCTCGTTCCAGGCGCTGGCCGTCGTAGTACGGCGCCAGGAACTGGCGGTCGGCCGAGATCAGGTAACCGCGCAGTGCGGTCTCCTGATCCCGCAGGGCGGCCTGGAGCTGATAGGCCGAGATCCGGGACGGTCCGATCTCCTCGGTCAACTCGTCGACCACCCCGTCGGACCGGCCGAGCAACAACACCGCGGCTATGCCGCCGGCCAGCACCACCACGCCCATGATGGACAGCACCAGGTTGAGCCAGCCCTGCACCGTCAGCCCGCGGGTGGGCCGGCGACGGGGCCGGATCGTGGGTTGGCTCACCGGGCGGTCCGTTCCACCCGGACCACCGCGATGTCATCGGTCAACCCGCCGTGGTCGCGGGCCCGTTCCTCAGCGCCGTCGATCAAGGCGTCGACGAACTCGGGGCCGGGAAGGTCGGCCAGAGAACGCGCCAGCTCCAGCAACCCGTCTTCGCCCAGGCGCTCGTTGCCGTGGCCGGAGTGTCCTTCGAACAATCCATCAGTGAGCAGCACCAGGCCGTAGCCGGGCGGCAGCTCCACCTGTTGAGCAGCCCAGTCGCCCGAGCGCAGCCCCAGGGCCGGGCCGCCCGGCGGCTCCACCCATTCGACCGTGCCGCCGCCGTGCAGCAGCATGCCGGGATGGCCGGCCCGCACCGCGGTGATGGTGGGACTGTCGGGAGGGATCGCCAGGCTGAGCACCGTGGCGAAGATCTTGTTGCTGGCGCGTTCGGCGTGCAAGATGCGGCCGAGCTGACGCATGCGGTCCGAACCCCGCAGCCCGGCGAAGGTGAGCGCACGCCAGGCGATGCGCAAGGCGACACCCAGCGCCGCTTCGTCGGGACCGTGGCCGGCAACGTCGCCGATCATGACGTGCACCGTTCGGTCCGGCGTCTGGACGAAGTCGTAGAAGTCGCCGCCCAGCAGGGCGTTCTCCCGGCTGGGCCGGTACTTGGCCACGATGTCGACGCCGGGATCCTCGAACAGCAGCGGTGACGGCAGCAGACCACGTTCCAGGCGTGCGTTCTCCCGCGCCCGGAGCTGGCTGGCGTGCAACTCCACGGCGGTGAGTTCGGCGCGCTTGCGTTCGATGGCGTACAGCACGGCCCGGCGCAGCATCTCCGGCTCGACCCGGCCCTTGACCAGATAGTCCTGTGCGCCGGAGGCCACCGCGGACACGCCGAACGGCTCGTCGTTGAGTCCGGTCAGGACGATCACCGGCACGGTGGCATCAAAGGCGGCGATACGGTCCAGGGCCGCGATGCCATCAGCATCGGGGAGGTTGAGATCGAGTAGTACACAGTCCGGCCGGGAGGCGGCGAGCTCGCGTTCGGCGTCGGCCATCGACGGCGCCCACACCAGCCCGATTTCGGCCGCGGTGTCGGCGATGAGTTCTTCGACCAGCACGGCGTCGGCGCGGTCGTCTTCGACGAGGAGAAGCGACAACCGCTGGCCGTACGGATGAAACTGCAAGACCGGCGCCGGTTCCGGGATATGCGGCGCAGTCATCGACAAATCATGATCCTTTTGGTCACAGCCATTCAGCAGCGCAACCCGTGCTGGAGTGCGACGTGTCGACTTTACCGCTTGCGGGTGTGACGCGTCCCGCCGCCTGGCAATTCGCGTGTGGTGCTCGTGACGGCGAAGGCCGAATCGACATTAAGCAGAACGCTGCAGCAACGGCAACAGCAGGCTGCGCTGCGTCGTCCGCGCGTCGGCGAAGTCGTGCAACGCGTCCGCGACCGACTCGACCACCGGTAGCAGCCTGTCGCGGATGTCCTCGTCGAACAGCACGGCGGCGGCGCTGCCGACGACGAGTGCCCAGTCCACATCCGCCAGGGCACAGAGATCGTCGACGGTGCGCAGCAGTTCGCCGCCCTCGGCGGTGACGATCCGGACCTCGCCGAGATCGAGAACGAAGGACGTGTCGGGAAGGACGAACCGCGTCACTTGCGTGGTCACAGCCTCGATGTTGTCCGCTGTCACCTCCCCGCGGACCGACACCACAGTCGCCAGATGCCGCGAGCAGGCGCGGACGTCGGCGTTGCCCAACCGGATACCGGGAGCGATCATCGCGGCCTCGTTTCCCCAAAGTGACCGAACTGTGATCAAAGTAACCGGGAAATCTAAGCCCGTCGGGCGATTCAGCTAATGCTTTGGTAAGAAACAGCTGTCACCTCACCCTCACGCGGCTTCCGACGTCAAAAAGCTTGCGGGAGAAAACAATCGGCAGCCGCCCAGCAAAGATCAGCGCGGGTGCGGCGCGCGACGTCGGCAGGGCCGCTGTCGGCAAACCCTTGCGCTCATGGGTCCACGACGTGGAGTAGGTGGACCAGTTCCGCCTGCCGATGGGTGTCGGTCTTGTCGAAGATGTGCTGCAGATGAGTTCGGACGGTGGTCAGCGATACTCCGAGTATCGCCGAGATCTGCCGGAGGTCGGCCCCGCGCATGATGTGCAGCGCCACATCGGCTTCTGCGTGGGTCAGGTGGTAGAGCCGCCGTAGCACCACCGCGGTGGGGTCGGGTTCGTCCTCGGGGTCGATGACGAGCATCAGCGCCGCCCCCCGCGCGCAAGCCTCGGTCGAATTCGCGGGTATCACGTGCAACACGTACGGGCGCCTGCCCGACGGCCGGGTGCATGTGAACGACTGTCCGACACGGACACCGGCGTCGTCGCCGATGGCCGCGGCAGCCAGCGCGGCGTGGAGTTCGGCCGCGCTGCGGGTGTGGCACGTCGTCACGCGACCGCTGCGCACCGTCAGGCCGTCGCCTTCGGCCAGGATTTTCTCGGCTGCCGAATTAGCCTGCAGCACAACGCGATCGGCGCTCACCGTCATGATGCCGTGCCGAATGATCTCCAAAGCGCCCACCAATCCGGCCAATTCGCCGGTCAGGACGGCGATCTTGTCCTTGATGCGCATGGCCTGCTGCAGGTGCGGGACCAGTTCACCGAGCACCTTGACCCGTTCCGCCGTGCCGAACGACCTGGGGGAGGCGACGACGAGGCACGTCGGTTGGGTGCCGGGCGTGAGCCGGACGAACAGCCCGTCTTCCAACCGATTCGGCTTCATCCATCCGGTGTAGAACTCGGTGTTGTGCACGGGGGCGATGAGTTCGCGTCCCGTCCTGACCTCGCCCACCGGCCCGGCCTGCACCGCGTCGAGCACGATGTCGAGGCGGTTGTAGTACTCGGCATAACTGCGCGCGGCGTCCTCGGGCAGATTGGAGTTCTCGATCGACCACACGGGTCCGGTCGGGATGCACAGCGCGGCAGATATTCCGCCGAGGGTCCGGTGTAATTCGCGGAGGGCCTGTTCCCAGTACTGGGGAGCCACCGCCGCCGTGTAGATGCCTGAAACTAGGCGCGAGTATTCCTCGATCGAGACCATGGCATGTGAACCGTCCTCCGTGACCCGGTCGCAGCCTAGTCCGATCTCATCCATCTTGATGAGGTTTTCCGGCGGCCGTAATGGTTCTGTGGAAGTGGTCGAAACACCGACTTTGAATCGATGTCTGCGGTTCAAAGTCGGTGTGTCGCAGCGAGATCGAGAGGAAGTCATCATGTCGCTCTTGCCCTGGGGACGTAGCGTGGCAGCCGGTCTTCAACCCACGCCGGCACCGGTACCGGACGCCGAACAACAGGCGATGAGCCACTCGTCGCCCACCCACCCGCACCATCTGCGGTTGTCCATCTCGTCGGCGCTGGCACACATTCCGCATTCCCTGCCGGAGCCGCATGTGCACTACCCGCCGCTGCATCCCAGCTACCTCGAGTCCTCCCGGTTGATGCGGGAGATGACACACCTATGAATGAGCGGCGCCCCGCGAGCGAAAAGCCCGCGGGGCGCCGCCTCCAGACGAGGTAGGACTACTTCTTGAGGTCGAACCGATCGTTCTCGGCGACCTTGACCCACGCCTTGACGAAATCGTTGACGAACTTCTCTTTGTTGTCGTCCTGGGCGTACACCTCAGCCAGTGCCCGCAGCACCGAATTGGAGCCGAACACCAGGTCGTTGGCGGTGGCCGTCCACTTCGGCTGACCCGTCGCACGGTCCACACCCTCGTAGACGTTCTCGCCGGTCTCCGCCGACTTCCACTTCGTCCCCATGTCCAGCAGGTTGACGAAGAAATCGTTGGACAGCACACCGGGATTGTCGGTGAACACGCCGTGCTTGCTGCCGCCGTGGTTGGCGCCGATGGCGCGCAGGCCACCGATCAGCACGGTCAGCTCCGGAGCGGTCAGGTCCAGGAAGTACGCCTTGTCGATCAGCAGCTGCTCCAGTGGGGCCTTCTCGCCCGCCTTCGCGAAGCTACGGAAGCCGTCGGCCTGCGGTTCCAGCACCGCAAACGACTCCACGTCGGTTTCTTCCTGGGTGGCATCGGTGCGACCCGGGTTGAACGGCACGGTGATGTCGAACCCGCCGTCCTTGGCGGCCTTCTCGACAGCGGCGTTGCCCGCGATGACGATCAGGTCGGCCAGGGAGACAGTCGTGCCGGACTCCTGCTGGATCTTCTCCAGCACCGGCAGCACCTTGGCCAGCTCGGAGGGCTCGTTGACCTCCCAGTTCTTCTGCGGCTCCAACCGCAGCCGGGCACCGTTGGCGCCACCGCGCTTGTCGGTGCCGCGGAAGCTCGAAGCCGAGGCCCACGCGGTCTTGACCAGCTGCTGTACTGACAGACCAGACTCGAGGACCTTGGCCTTGAGCGTTGCCACGTCGGCGTCCGAGATCAGCTCGCCTTCGACCGCCGGTACCGGGTCCTGCCACAGCTGCGGCTCGGCCACCCAGGGGCCGAGGTAGCGGCTGATCGGACCCAGATCGCGGTGCAGCAGCTTGTACCAGGCCTTGGCGAAGGCCTCGTCCATCTCCTCGGGATGGTCGAGCCAGCGCCGGGTGATCTCGCCGTAGATGGGATCGACACGCATCGAGACATCCGTGACGAGCATGGTGGGCTTACGCGGCGGGCCGCCGAACGGATCGGGAATGGTGGCCTCGGCGTCCTTGGCCTCGAACTGCCAGGCGCCCGCGGGGCTCTTGGTCAGTTCCCACTCGTTGCCGTAGAGGATCTCCAGGTAACGGTTGCTCCATTCGCTGTTGGTGCCGGTCCAGATCACCTCGAGGCCGCTGGTCACGGTGTCGTTGGCGTTGCCGGAACCGAACGGGCACTTCCAGCCCAGGCCCTGCTGCTCGATCGGTGCGCCCTCGGGCTCCGGGCCGACGTTGACGTCGGCGGCACCGTGCGTCTTGCCGAGGGTGTGGCCACCGACGATCAGTGCCGCGGTCTCCTCGTCGTTCATCGCCATCCGGCCGAACGTCTCGCGGATGTCGTGCGCGGCGGCCAGCGGATCCGGCTTACCCTCCGGGCCTTCGGGATTGACGTAGATCAGGCCCATCGTGGTGGCGCCGAACGGCTCGGCAAGGGTGCGATCGGAGTCGTTGGTGCCGCCGTAGCGCTTGTCGGTGCCCAACCAGGTGTCTTCCTGGCCGAACAAGATCTCTTCGGGCTCGTAGATGTCCTCGCGACCGAATGCGAAGCCGGCGGTCTTGAACCCGGACTGCTCGAGCGCGGCGTTGCCGGCGTAGGCGATGAGGTCGGCCCAGGAGATCTTGTTGCCGTACTTCCGCTTGATCGGCCACAGCAGCCGGCGCGCCTTGTCGAGGTTGGCGTTGTCCGGCCAGCTGTTCAACGGCGCGAAGCGCTGTGCGCCCTGACCGGCACCGCCGCGGCCGTCGAAGATGCGGTAGGTGCCGGCAGCGTGCCAGCTCATCCGGATGAACAGGCCGGCGTAGTTGCCGTAGTCAGCGGGCCACCAGTCCTGCGAGGTCTGGATGACGTTGATGACGTCGGCCTTGAACGCCTCGACGTCCAGCTTGGCGAATTCCGCGGCGTAGTCGAAGGCCTCACCGAACGGGTTGCCCTTCGATGACTGCTTGTGCAGCACCGAGACGTCGACCTGCTCGGGCCACCAGTCCTTGTTGGTCAGCGGGGCGTGCGCCTTGGGTGTGGGCGAGTCGATGATCGGGTTCTCGGACTCGCTGTGGCTGCTGGTCTCGGCATCCGAGTGCGGAGGGCGCGCATCGGAGGTATCAGAGGACACGAGATTCCTTTCAGGGCTGCGATCACGTGGATGTGATCAGGAACTTCGAACTGGTGAAACAGGTGCTGCACAGTCGGGGCACAAGCCCCAGTAGATGACTTCGGCTTCGTCGATGGCGAAGCCCTCCAGAAGACCTTGGTCATCTGAGGCGGTAAGGCACGGCGCATCCCCGACGGCGCAGTCGACGTCGGCGATGACCCCGCACGAGCGGCACACCACGTGATGGTGGTTGTCATTGACCCGGGACTCGTAGCGGGCCACGGAACCGGAGGGCTGGATCCTGCGTACCAGTCCCGCTGCGGTCAGGGCGTTGAGTACGTCGTACACGGCCTGCCTGGACACCTCGGGAAGTGATGCGCGTACGGAGCCGAAGATCGACTCGGTATCAGCATGCGGGTGCGCATTCACCGCCTCGAGCACCGCGACCCGGGGCCGGGTCACCCGGAGGTCAGCTGTCCTCAGCTGCTCCGCGTAATCCGTCTTCGGGCTCACATCCGCCACTATGCCCCCCTTTTCTGGAATGAGTCAAGACTTGTCGCGGACAAAATCGGGAATGCCTGTGGTAGCCACTCCTGGTCACGGCTGTAACCAGTACGATCCGGCAATGGCGAAACTCGAGTTGTCGCGTGAGCTGACGTTGAGCCCGGATGAAGCATGGGAGCACGCCTCAGATCTGCGTTCACTGGGCGACTGGCTGGTGATGCACGAGGGGTGGCGCAGCGAGATCCCTGACGAAATCGGGGTCGGCACAACGATAGTCGGGGTCGCCGGCGCCAAGGGCATGCGAAACAGGGTCACCTGGACGGTGAAGAAGTTCGAACCTCCGCAGTTGCTGGAGGTCGAAGGCAAAGGCGTCGGTGGCACCAAGTACGGTCTGACGATGAAGGTGTCGCCCACCACATCGGGGTGCGCCTTCGCGGTCACCATCAATCTCGGCGGCCCACCGCTGTTCGGTCCCATCGGCTCCGTGGCAGCGCGCGCCGTCAAAGGCGATATCGACCGGTCGATCCAGGAATTCGAGAAGCGCTACGCCTGAGCAGAAGGCGCGCTGTGCCGCGTGATGGCGGCGCAATGATTCGCCAGCACGCGAGCGTAGGGCGCCACCGCCGCCAGCGGTTCGTGACCGACATCGGAGTAGATCTCCAGCAGGTACCTGCGGTGCTCTCCGGCAGCCACTCCCAGTACGCCGCGATAGCCCATCTCGGCGAGCAAGGCCAACTCGGTGGGATCGCCACCGTCACCGTCCGCGGCGGCCAGATACGGCTCACCGGTGGCGATGGCCCGCGCCGTCGACGGGAAATCGGACAGCGGGTACACCGTTCCGCGCGCCGGGGTCAGCACCCGTAAGCCGGACGCGCCGTCCCGGGAGCTGCGCACACCCCGCAGCGACCACACCCCCGTGCCGTCTTCGGTGGTCAGCGAGATCGACCAGGCCGCAGCGTCAATGGCGTTGCAGATCTGCACCGCGGCCACCTCCAAGGCGTCCGCGATGTCGGTGGGCCGACGCTGGTCGAGCGCCCGGACAGCATGGGGGAGAAGATGTGCCAAACGATGCGACACCGGTGTATCGCCCGCTCTTCGGCCAACGTCGTTGTGCGCCTCGACCGGTTCCGCCGAACCGTTTCGGAGCCGGCCGGGGCCCAGCCTCTTGGCGTCGAGCAACGCCGCATCAGCGAGGTTGACCAGCGCCGGTCCGGTGCTGGTATGCGGCTCGAACACCGCCACGCCCCAACTCAGCGAGACCTGGCCTGCGGTCCGCTCGCCGATCAACCGGCTGGCCGCGCGGGCGAAGCGTTCTGCGTCGGGCCCCGTGGCGCTCGGCAACACGGTGCAGAACTCGTCACCGCCGAGTCGTGCCACCAGCGAACCTGTTGTCGTAGCGGCGATTTCGCTCAGCGCATCGGCGACCTGGCGAAGCAGGAGGTCACCGGCGGGATGTCCTCGCCGATCGTTGATCTCCTTGAAAGAATCGAGATCGCACAGCAGGACCGCCGGCTGTGCGGCGTCGATGTCGAGATTCCCGAAATAGTCGTCGAGCCCGCGGCGGTTGGCCAAACCGGTCAGCGGATCCTCGAAGGCCTGGCGCCACACGGCGCTGAACAGCTGCGAGCGCCCGACCGCAACCGCCATGTGGGCGGCGATCGCCTGGAGGACCTGTATGTCATCGGGCCCGAAACGCCTGCCGTCGGTGCCGGTGACCCACAGCTCACCCCACATGATGTCGTTGTACATCACCGGTACGGCGAGTTCACTCTCCTTCTCGACCCGAGGCAGCAGTGACGATGGATCGGGCGGCAGGTCGTCGATCGAATTGACGTAGGGGTGGCCCTGCCGCAGCAGCCGCATGACTCGACGGTCGTCGTCGACCGGATAGGTCTCATCCTCCGGCCATCGTTCTTCCCCGGGGCCCAGATCGCCGGCGTTGATCAATGTGCGCAGGACATCCTCCGCGCGTTCCCACCGACTGATCGACACCGATGCGGCGTCCAGGGCGGTCAAGGTGTGAAAGGCGATGGCCTCCAGAACCTCATCGAAATACCGAGCGCACAACACCGCCTGGGACATGTGCAGGAGCGCCCGGAGCACATGAACCTGGTCGGTGTCTGCCGCGTCCAGCAGATCGGCCAACGTCGGTGTCACAGTGGGATCGAGGGCGCCGGGGAAGGCGGCGGTGTCGGTGAGGTCCCGACGGCGCAACCGCGACATCTCCGTCATCTCCACCCCGCGTACCCGGCCTGCACTTTCTTTGCTCGACTGTACGGACTGTTGCCGGGAGCGTGTCGTGCACTTCGTGATGATTCTGGGTTCTCGGCGGGGTCGGTATGAGTATGGACCGGACACCGAAGACCCTGACCGAGGCGCTGAAGCCCCTTCTCGGGCAGTGGCGCCAGACCGCGCGGATCGGCGACCGAACGATGCTCGTCGCGCTCACGTCGTTCCAGCCGCTGGGACAGGGCGGCCTCGTCATGCAGCGGACCGATCCGCCGACGCACCTGGCCCCGGAATGGTCCGGTGCCGCACCACGCTGGGTGGAGGCGGTACTTGGTCGAGACGACCACTCCGGCGAATTCACCATGCTCTACACCGACTCCCGCGGCGTCGGCCGCCGGTATTCGATGGACTTCGACGGCCGGCGCTGGACTTTGGCTGCCCGGGCGGGAGCCGACTTTCATCAACGGTTCGAGGCCACGTTCGGCGGTGACGGGGACACCATCGTCGGACGCTGGGACGCCTCGCCGGACGGCCGCAGCTGGTCGACGGATTTCGACATCGTCTACCGGCGGACCCCGTTGACGGGTGCGGCACCTTAACCTTGCGGAGTGAATCACGCAGAGAGGGTCGGCACTCTCGACGCACGGTTGCGGCGACGCATGCTGACCGGATATCTGGCGCTGCTGTGCTTCATGTACACGCTCGGAATCGTCCAGTCCTACCTGATCGACACACCCCGCACCGATGCTCGCGGCGAAGTCCTGGCCGTCGGACTGTGCGTGCTGGGGTTGTTGTGCTGCATTCCCGCCGATACCCGCCCGTGGCAGTACGTCGCCGCGCTGACCTGTGGATGCACGGCTCCGTCGGTGGCGCTGTTGTTCCACCAACAGCTGACCGCCCAGACCTGGGCGGTGGTGCCACTGGTTTGCGCCGCCGTCTTCGTGCGCACCTGGCACCGCCCAGCGGTGGCACGCACCGGGGCGGTGGTCATCTGGCTGGGTGCGATGGTGGGGCTGCTGGCCGCGCCGGCACCCGTACCGCCACTGTGGTTGATCCTGTTCGGGGCTTCCATCCTGGGTGGGGCCGAGGTGTTCGGCATGGCGAATTCGGCGCTTCTGAATGCGGCGCTGCGCGATCCGCTGACCTCGGTGTGGAACCGCGCCGGCGTCGACGGGCAGGCCAAACGCGTGCTGGCACAAGCCAGGCGGCGCGCAGAATCGGTGGCCGTGGTCGTCTTGGATTTCGACGACTTCAAACGGGTCAACGACCGCGACGGACACGCTGCCGGCGACGCCGCGCTGGGCGATTTCTCCCACCTCGTGCTGAGCCGGCTGCCGAAGTCCGCGGTGTTCGGCAGGCTCGGCGGTGACGAATTCGTGGTCATCCTCCCCGGCTGCGAGGAACCGGCGGCCCGGGAGTTGGCGGCGCGGCTCGTCGACGGGCATCTGGTGGACGTGTCCTACGGGGTGGCGGCCGGCCATCCCGACGCCGAGTCACTGGCCGGGCTCTTCGACGCCGCCGACGCAGACCTGTATCAGCGCAAGCGGAGCCGCAAGGATCAGACCGGCCAGACCTCCCGCCGGTAGGACGCGTCGAAGAACATCCACTCGTAGCGTGCGGTGGTCGTGAAGTGCATCCGGGCCCGGGTTTCCACCCCGGGATCGAGGTCGGCCCCCACCCTGTCGACGAGTTCGAGGACTTCGTTGACGCTGGCGGCAAATTCCTCACCGGCGTAGGTGTCGATCCAGCGCTGGAACCGCGGATCCGGGGACCCCTGCTGCACCAGGTGCTTGCCGACCTCGGCGTAGATCCAGTAGCAGGGCACGATCGCGGCCAGCCCCTCGGCGAACGTCCCCGAATAGGTGGTCGCCAGCAGATAACTCGTGTAGGCGACGGTGGTGGGGGTCACCGGCGTTGCGGCGATGGTGGCCGGATCCAGCCCCAGTTCCGGCAGCAGGCTGGCGTGTAGCGCCAGTTCGTCCTCCACCACACCGGCGGCGTGTTTGGCGAACATCGCGGTATCGGCCAGTGTCGGGCAGGTGGCACCCAGCAGCGCCAACGTGCGGGCGTAGTCGCGCAGGTAGTGCACATCCTGTGCGACGTAGTGGGCGAAGACATCTTCTTCCAGCGTGCCGTCGGTGAGACCGGTGATGAACGGATGGCGGATGATGGCGTCGAAGATCGATGTGGTTTCCCGCCACAGTTGCGCTGACCAGTTGTCCCCGCTCGGTACTGTCACCGAAGACACTGTACTGCACCGCGATCCGACGCCCCGTGCTGATGTGAAAGCCCCACGCTGGCAAGCATTTCCGTTACAGTGCCAGTGTGAGGCCCGAACCGCCGACGGCGCGATCGCATCCGGTGCGTTGGCCGTCACTGCAGAGCAGGCTTGCGCTCTCCGGTGAATGGTTCGGCGACAACGATTTTCGTCGGGTGGCGCAGTGGTTGTCGGCGGAGTTCGATCGCGTGGACGACGCCGAGTTCGCGCGTAGGTTCAGCGCTGAAGTTTCGCTGCCCGGCGGCATCCGATTCTACGGCCGCGATATCACCCGGCCGTTCGTCGAGATCGTCTGCCACAGCTTCACCGATCTGGACGCGCAGTTCGGCCCGAGCTGGACCCGGCTCGACCACACGGTGCGGCGGTTACGGATATGCCGCCTCGGCGCGGGCGCACCGGGCGCAGCACCGGGCCGGCGATCGGCAAGCATTGCTGGTGGGAACCATCGACCGGCTCGACGCCGCCTCGCGGGCAACGGCCCGGCACGTAGGTCGTGCCGTGGTTCTGGAAGCGGTGTTCCTCCGGTTGCGCCACACGGTGTCGGCAGAATGAAGGCATGGTGACCGCGACCTCATCGCATGCGCTGCTGGGGGCGGCGCTCTCCCCGGAGAACCGGACCGATCCGTATCCGCACTATCGCGCGCTGCGTGAGTGCGGGCCGATTCGGCTGCCCGAGGTGAATCTCTCGGTCTTCTCGTCGTTCGCGGACTGTGATGCCGCCCTTCGTCATCCGGCTTCGGCCAGCGACCGGCTCAAGTCGACGCTGGCGCAACGGCAGATCGCCGCCGGCGAGTCGCCCCGGCCGTTCGGGTTGGCCGGTCTGGTGGATCGGCGGCGGGCGCCGGCGTTCCTGTTCCTCGATCCACCGGACCACACGCGGCTGCGCACGCTGGTCAGCAAGGCGTTCGTGCCCAAGGTGATCAATGAACTGGCCCCCGACATCACGGCACTCGTCGGGCGCCTGCTCGACGCCGCCGAAGAACGCGGCCACTTCGACGCCATCGCCGATCTGGCGTATCCGCTGGCCGTGGGGGTGATCTGCAAGCTGCTGGGGGTCCCCGTGGAAGACGAGCCGCAGTTCGGCCGGGCCTCTACGTTGTTGGGGCAGACGGTGGATCCGTTCCTGGCCGCCACCGGTGCCGTACCAGAGGGATTCGACGAACGCATCGAGGCGGGGAAGTGGTTGCGTCGTTACTTCCGGGACCTCATCGCCGCCAGGCGGGGCGATCCGGGTGACGACCTGATCTCGGCGCTCATCGCCGTGGAACAAACCGGTGACCAGCTCACCGAGGACGAGATCATCTCGACCTGCAACCTACTGTTGATCGCCGGGCACGAATCCACGGTCAGTCTGATCGCCCACGCGGTCCTGGCGATGCTGCAGCATCCGCAGCAGTGGGCGGCACTGGGCGCCGATGCTCGCCGGGCGCCCAGGGTGATCGAAGAGACGCTGCGATACGAGGCGCCGGCACAGCTGTTGGGCCGTATTGCCGCTGAGGACATCGTGATCGGGAAGACGCAGGTGCCCCAGGGCGACACCATGATCCTGCTGCTGGCGGCGGCGCATCGTGATCCGGCCGCCAACGACGACCCGGAACGGTTCGACCCCGACCGAAATACCCCCCGCCACCTGGCATTCGGGCGGGGCACACATTTCTGTCTGGGTGCGCCGCTGGTGCGGCTGGAAGCATCGGCGGCGTTGACGGCGGTGACGGCGCGGTTCCCGAACGCGCGGCTCGGGGGCGATCCGCGTTACAAACCCAACGTGACTCTGCGCGGTCTGGCCGAGTTGCCGGTGCTCATCTAGAGCGACTCGATCAGCACCGCGTCGCCGACCCGGATGGTCCCGGACGTCATGAGACGGCACACGGAGCCACCCCGGCGTCGCAAAGCCGCCGCGGCGCCGGGACCGATTCCGTCGTCGAGGAGGCGGCAGGGCGCCGACAGCCGGACCACCTCCAGCTCCACGCCGCCGATTCGCAGTCGGGTTCCCGGCTTGGTGGGGATCTCACCGGCATCGACGGTGATGTTGCGGCGCGTCGCGCCCGCATCGAACGGATGCCCCAGGTCCTGCGCGGCGGCGTCGAGCAGCTCCTGCGACTGGATGGTGACATGACGATGCCGGGTTCCGTGGTATCGATCGCCGACCAGGCCTTTGCCCGCCTCGGCGGCGACGGCCTCGACTGAGCGGGTGGGCAGCTGCCTGCCCTTGGCGATGTGTATCGAGAGCACCTGCACGATCCCAGGGTAGGGGGACGGCTTGCCGTCGGTCCTACAGTAACGCCGTTGGAAACCCCCTACACTGACCCTCGTGGCCATCGTGTTCGGTTTCGCCCCCTGGATCGTCTACTGGGTTCTCGTCGGCAACGTCCCGCCTGTCGTCGCCGCCCTCATCGCCCTGGTGGCGGCCGTGGCCGCCACCGCTGTCGGCCGGTACCAGAACGCGCCCGGGCGTTCACTCGAAATCGGTGCTGTCGCAACATTCTTGGTGGTGACCATCCTGGCGGTGGCGCTCAGCGAGCCCGTGTGGCAGCAGTGGTCGCTGGCTGTCAGCTTCGTCGGGATCCTGGCGACCACCCTGGCGGGCGTCGCGTTGGGAGAGCCGTTCGTCCGGGAGTTCGCGGCGGCGGGCCAGCCGGCGCACGTCGTGGAGGCGGCGTCCTTCCTGCGCACCACTGCGACGCTGACCTGGATCTGGGTGGGTGCCTTCGCGGTCATGACAGTGTCGGCGGCCATCCCGCCGATCAGCGGTGCCGAAGGTGCACTGGCCTACACCTGTTACTGGGTGATCCCGATGGTGGTGCTGGTGGCGGCGGTCTTCGCGACCCGCATCCAGCCGGAACGCCTGGCCGAAGCGGCCAGTGACGTGCGGCGCAAGACCACGTTCGTGGCCTACAGCGAAGCCGCCATCGACGAGCTGTACTACCTGGCCGGCGAACACGTGAACAAAGAGGTGGGCGCGGGGGAGGAGGCCTACGACGTCAAGGTGGGCGGGTCGGGGCTGCCGCTGGTGGGCGACGACTCACGCCAGTCCTGGCCGGCAACCTACAAAGTGCGGCAGCGACGCAGGTAGCGCCACCTGCCTGAGACACTGCACCGTCGCCTTGGCAGACTAGGCGCATGGCACAGATAACTCTGCGAGGAAACCCCATCAACACGGTCGGTGAACTGCCCGCGGTCGGCGCGGCGGCACCTTCCTTCAGCCTGACCGGAACCGATCTCGGAGCGGTCTCCAGTGACCAGTTCCAGGGCAAGCCCGTGCTGCTGAACATCTTTCCCTCGGTGGACACCCCCGTGTGCGCGGCCAGTGTGCGGACGTTCAACGAGCGTGCCGCCGCCAGTGGCGTGTCTGTGCTCTGCGTGTCGAAGGATCTGCCGTTCGCGCAGAAGCGATTCTGCGGCGCAGAGGACATCGAGAACGTCACCACCGCCTCGGCGTTCCGCGACAGCTTCGGCGAGGACTACGGCATCACCATCACCGACGGTCCCATGGCGGGGCTGTTGGGTCGCGCCGTCGTGGTGATCGGCGCGGACGGCACGGTGGCATACACCGAACTGGTGCCCGAGATCGGTCAGGAACCCGATTACGAGGCCGCGCTGGCCGCTCTCTCCTGATCCCCGGTCCCTTTCGAAACCCGTCTCCGGCAGTAACCGTTCGGTCACGGTACGGCATCTCATTGATGTTGTGCCATGCGCGAATTGGAGCTGGAGGCGGGTTTCGCTGTACAAGTAGTGGCAGGGTAGTGCGCCACCAGCATGGGGCGGACTCGGGTCAGGAAGAAAAGGGTGAAATGGGCAGGCGGGTCTTCGCTGTCGTGTGCAGCCTGGCGGTGTTGGTGACGTCGGTTGGTCTCGGGTTCGGTCTGGGGGCGGGCATCGCCGCGGCCGATCCGTTCGGACGGACCGACGCGCAGCTGCAGGCCATCAACGTGGTGATCTCGCGTGCGCTGTCAGCGCGTGGTGTTCCCTTCACCTACGGCGGCGGTAACGCCGACGGACCCACCCGCGGCGAACCGCGCCCGGCTGCCGTCGTCACCGACGCCGCGGCGCCCGTGGTGTCAGTGCCTCCCGCCCTCGGCGGCCTGACCCTCGCCCCGGTCGCCACACCGGCGCCGGCGGTGCTGCCTGACCCCGCCGCAAACGTCGTGGGCTTCGACGCCTCGGGCCTGATCGTCTACGCATTCGGCGGTGTCGGAGTCAAGATGCCGCGGTCCTCCGGCGAGCAGTACCAGGCCGTGCGCAAGGTTGCTCCGGCCCAGGCGTTGCCGGGCGACCTGTTGTTCTACGGGCCCGACGGCACCCAGAGCGTGGCCTTGTTCATCGGCAACGGTCAGATGGTCGAGGTCGGCGACAAGGGCGTGGCGGTGTCACCGGTCCGCACCACGGACATGACGCCGTACCTGGGTCGCGTCATCGGGTGAGCTGAATCGGGTTCTGGGCCCGGAGCCGCTATGCTCTGGCTCGCGAAAGGGCCTGCGACACGGTGCAGGATTCACACGTTTGCAGCCACTGACCCAGAACCCAGCAGCGCCGGCCGACACCCGGCGGATCCGCCATGATCTCGACGGTCTGCGCGGTGTCGCGATCGCCTTGGTGGTGGTCTTCCACGTCTGGTTCGGCCGCGTGTCCGGCGGGGTCGACGTCTTCCTCGTACTGTCGGGCTTCTTCTTCGGCGGACGGTTGTTGCGGCTCGCCGGCGAAGGTGGGCGACTGTCGCTGCCGAAGGAGATCCGCCGGCTGGCGCGACGCCTGCTGCCCGCGCTCGCTGTCGTGCTGGCCGGGTGCGCCGCGCTCACGGTGCTGATCCAGCCGCAAACCCGCTGGGAGACATTCGCCGAACAGACGCTGGCCAGCCTCGGGTACTTCCAGAACTGGCAGCTCGCCGACACGGCCAGCGACTATCTGAGGGCCGGGGAGTCGGTCAGTCCGCTGCAGCATCTGTGGTCGATGTCGGTGCAGGGGCAGTTCTTCCTGGCGATGCTGCTGTTCGTGGCTGTGGTGCCGTGGCGGCGCCTCGTCATCACCGTCGTGGGCCTCGCTGCACTGGCCTCGTTCGTTTACGCCAACCTCGCCCATGTCGCCGATCAGGCCAGCGCGTACTACGACACGTTCGCGCGGGCGTGGGAGCCGCTGGCCGGGGTGCTGGCCGCCGCGGTGGTCAGCGGTATCCGCTGGCCCTCCTGGCTGCGGGTCAGTGCCGCGGCCGTGGGTGTGCTCGCCATCCTGTCCTGCGGGGTGCTGATCGACGGGGTGCGTGAATACCCCGCACGCTGGGCCCTGGTGCCGGTGGGCGCGACGCTGCTGATCATCTTCGCCGGCGGCGGCGTGGCCGGGGACACCCGGCAGCCCTGGCCGATGCGATGGCTGAGCCTTCCGGCGGTGGTCACCCTCGGTTCGCTGGCCTATGCGCTGTATCTGTGGCACTGGCCTCTGTTGATCTTCTGGCTGGCCCACACCGACCGGGAGTCCGCGGGACTGCTGGACGGGGCAGCGGTCATAGCGGTGTCGCTGGCCGCGGCCTGGCTGACGTTGCGGGCCGTCGAGCAACCGCTGCGCGAGACCAGCTCGCGGCCGGCACCGGTGTACGCGCAGCCGACGGCGAGCCGGAATCGATGGACGGTCCTGGTGGCCTCGGTGGTGGCCGTGGCCACCGTGGCGCTGGTTGCCACCTCGATGGGCTGGCGCCACCACGTCGAGGTGGTGCGAGCCGGCGGCAGCGAGCTGACCACTCTGCCGATCCGTGACTATCCCGGCGCGCGGGCCCTGGTCGATGCCGCCCGCGTCGCGAAGCTGCCGATGCGTCCGTCGGTACTGGAAGCCCGCGAGGACCAGCCGGTCACCAGCACCGACGGGTGTATCGCTGATTTCCTCAGCACCGAACTGGTGACCTGTGATTACGGTGATCGCACCGCCCGCCGGACCATCGCGCTGGCCGGCGGATCACATTCGGAGCACTGGATCACCGCGCTCGACGAGCTGGGCCTCCGGCATTCCTTCCGGGTGAAGACGTATCTGAAGATGGGTTGTCCGCTGACCACTGCCGAGGTGCCGATCATCGCCGGGTCACTGGAGCCCTACCCGGAGTGCCGCACGTGGATCGACGAGGCGATGGACAGCATGATCGCCGACCGCCCCGATTTTGTCTTCACCACGACCACACGGCCGTACACCGATGCCCCGGGGGACTTCGTTCCCGACAATTACCTGGGTATCTGGGATCGGTTCGCCGAACACCAGATCGCGATCCTCGGTCTGCGGGACACGCCCTGGATGTTCCGCGACGGTGCGCTGTTCTCGCCGCCGGACTGCCTGGCCAGCGGCGGCGATCCCGACAGTTGCGGTCTGCCTCGCAGCGAGGCACTCAACGACCGCAACCCCGCCCTGGATTACGACGACCGCTATCCGCTGCTGACGCTGTTGGATCTCAGCGACGCGGTGTGCAGTGCCGAGGTGTGCCGGGCCGTGGAGGGCAACGTGCTGGTCTACCACGACGAGCATCACCTCTCGGCGACCTATGTCCGATCGATGACCGACGAGCTGGCCCGGCAGCTCTCGGCGGCGACGGGCTGGTGGTGAGCAGACGTGAAACACCCCCGCCACCAGAGGGGGCGGGGGTGTCACCTGAGGCGGTGGATCAGCGGATGCCGACCACTTCCTGAGCGATCGCGGCGATACGCGTCTGCGCGGCCGAGACCACACGAGAGCGTTCCTTGTGCGACTCCTCGTAGGCGACGATCACGCGGATATCGGACGGATCGGTGAGTTCCTTGACCGCCGCGATGGCGTCGGTCTGATTGAGCTCGTCGTAATCGGCGATCGGCAGCTCGCTCGGGTCGACCACACCGGCGTTGGCACGCACCCGGTGCAGGGCGTCGGCGGCGTCGCCTGCGCCTTCACCGCGGGTGGTCTTCTCGGCGCTGAGCAGAGCGGCGTCACGGGCGGCGACGGCGGCCTTGCCGGCGACCTCACCGGCGTGGGCGCCACGGCTGAGCAGGTTCTCGATGGCCGGGCGGGTGGAGCGCAGCGCTTCCAGCGCACGGTCGACACCGCGGTAGGACCAGGTGACCGGCAGATTCGCCAGCTTGACCGCGACACCGGCGGCTGCCTGGACGGGGGTGCGCCGCAGGGCGGCCGGACCGCCGAGAGCGTCCTCGACGAGCACGGTCGTCAACCACTCGACGGTGGCGGTGTGGGCGGTGATGAGACGGTCGGCCAGTGCTGCGACCTCAGGCTCCTTCGCGGCCACCGCGAGTGCCTTGATGTAGCGCGAGCGGTCCAGCAGCTGATCCTCGAGAGCGAGATCGCCGAGCAGCGCCTCGTCGAACGGCTCGGCCTGCTCGGTCAGCGCCTTGACGGCTGCGGCCGCGCGGCCCAGGAAGGGCCCGACGACGTCAGGGAAGCCGCCCAGGTCCCGGATGGCCTTCTCGATGGCCTCGGCCCGGATCCGGCCGTTCTCGGCGTTCTGTTGCAGCTCCGTCCGCACGGCATCGGTGCGGGCCTGCGCGACGCGGGTCTCGGCGACCTGGATCTCGGTGTGGGTCAGATCCAGCACGGTGCGGAGCTGAGCGAGCAGTGTGGTCTTGTCTGTGGTGGTCATCTCTGGGAATACACCCCTTCAACATTGATTGTTCATGGGTTTCTTGGGAAAGCACCACGGTGATATCGGTGAGTGTCACCAGGGCGTGTTGTGTGGCTACCCGGGTCGGGCCAAGCGATAACACGTTTCAAGAGACTGTGAGTCTTGTCCGACTGACGCATATCCGGGCCCATAGCGGGTACGGGACATTTCCTGCCTGGTCAGGATCGTGCTGAGTTTTTGTCTCGCCGGTTCGAAGTCGCGTTTGTACCGTCGCCAAACGTGACATCTCCCGTTTCTTCACGCCATCCCCTCTCCCGGCGGCGTGCCCTGCAGTTGTTCGGCCTCGCCGGCGGCGCTGCACTGATAGCACCCTCTCTGGTGGCGTGCGGATCCTCCGGCGAAGGCGGCGCGCTGGCCGGAAATGCCCCGCTGTCAGGCAAATTCGACGGTGTGACGCTCAAGCTGCTGGTCAACCAGCCGCACGTCACCTCGTTCCGGGACGTGCTGGCACCGGCGTGGAACAAGGAGACCGGCGGCACTCTCGAGGTCACTGCCGCCCCCTACGATCAGCTGACCAGCAAACAGATTCTCGACGTGCAAAGCGGCACAGGCGAATTCGATGTATTCGACTATTTCTACTTCGGTCTGGGTGACCTGGTGGACGCCGGCGCCCTGGTGGATCTGACCGAGTGGATCGACAGCAACAAAGACGGCATCGGAGTCGACGGTTACCTGCCGTCGATCTACGACCCGTACACACTGCTGGACGACAAGCGTTACGGACTGCCCTACGACGGGGACGTCCACATCCTGTTCTACAACGCCGAACTGTTCGACCGGTACAAAGTCGAACCGCCGACCACCTGGGATGAATACGACGAGGTGGCAGCCAAGATCACCACCGACGCCCGCGGCGCCGCCTATGGGGCCATCGTGTCGGGACAACAGGTTCCGATGATCCTGGGCTGCTCCTACATCAACCGGCTGACCGGCTACGGAGGCAATCTGCTCGACGCCGACGGGAAGCCGCAGCTGACCTCGGATGCCTCCATCGCCGCGCTGCAACACCTGGTCGACGTGGCCCCGGTCGCCTTGCCCACACCGTTGCAGGTGGGCTTCGACCAGGCGAACCAGGCGTTCCTCTCCGGCCAGGGGGCGTTGCTGGACACCTGGACCGATATGGCATTGCGGGCCGAGGATCCCACCGCCTCGAAGATCGCCGGCCGCTGGGGCGCGGTGTCCTTGCCGGTCGGCGGCAGCAACACCACGCCGCGTACCGCCTTGGACGCCGGGTTCGGGCTCGGCATCTCCACGTCGTCGAAGAACCAGGACGCCGCCGCGGCCTTCCTCAACTGGGCCACCGCCACCCCGCAGAACCTGGCGGTGTCGTCGACGGCCGGGGCGGGCATCGACCCGGTGCGCGGTGAGGTGCTGAACTCCGAGGGTTACGCCAAGGTGGTGACCGCGGCCGTGGAGCCGATCCGCGAAGGGCTGAACGGTGATCCGCTGGTGTGGCCCAAGCAGGCCGGGGCGCCGAAACTGTTGCAGGACCTGGTGGATCAGCTGGCGCTGGCCATCGCCGGGACCCAGACCGTGGACCAGTCGCTGGAGAACGCGCAGAAGAGCTGGGAGAGCGCCGCGACATGACGCGACGTGTCCCGCTCTGGCTGGCACTGCCCGCCATCGCAGGACTGGTGTTGTTCCTGGTGTACCCGACGGGTTACCTGATTGCGCTGGCACTGACCGATTCTTCGCTGGCGCATCCGCTGCGGGCGTTCAGCGGCCCCGACAACTTCCAGACCGCTTTCGCCGCACCGGCTTTCACCCCGTCGCTGTGGAAATCGACCGTGTTCGCCGTCGTGGCGACCGTGGCCACCACCGGGTTGGGTCTGATTGTGGCGCTGCTGCTGCGGGCCCGCGGCACCCGGTTCGGGATCGTCGGCGCACTGCTGTTGCTGCCGTTGGTGACGGCGCCGGTCCTCATCGGTGTCGCGTGGAAGTTGTTGTTGGCACCGGTGGGCGGTGGCCTGGCCGACGTGTTCTCCGCAGTGGGGCTCGGTGGCTTCAACCCCCTGGGATCCGGTGCGGGCGCGTTCGTCGTGCTCCTCGCCATCCACATCTGGCAGTGGGTCCCGTTCGCGGTGCTGATCCTGTTCGCCGCGCTCGGAGTGGTGCAACCCGAGCTGCTGGAGTCGGCCCGCATCGACGGCGCCGGGTGGTGGCGCACGTTCACCACGGTGACCTGGCCGGCGATCGCGCCGACCGCCTGGGCGGTGGCGGTGCTGGAGCTGGTCATCGGCTACAAGGTGTTCGACCTGATCGTCGTGATCACCGCCGGCGGGCCGGGTTTCGCGACCACCTTGACTCCTTTCATGATCTACCAGACCGGGCTGCGCGGAAGTTTCGACATGGGCGCCGCCGCGGCTCAGACCCTGGTGTTTGCGGTGGTGGTCGGTGCGGTGGCCACCGCGTTGACCGCGGCACGGGCACGTGTGGTGCAAGGAGAGCATCGGTGAACCGGCGAGTGCTGGTGTGGGCGGCGCTGGTGGCCGTCACCGTGGTGGCGTTGATACCGATCGGCTATCTGGTGTCGCTGGCGGTGCGGCCGCCGTCGGACGTGCTGAACTCCAGCCTGTTCCCGACGTCGTGGACATTCGCGAACTTCGGTTCGGTGTTCGACACCATCGAGTTGGGCACGATGCTGCAGAACTCCTGGATCGCGGCCGTCGGCGCGGCACTGCTGGCCGTCGTGATCGCCGCGCCGGCAGCGTATTTCACCGCACGCCGGTTCCGGGGTGAGCGGTTGCTGACCGCGCTGCTGGCCAGCTACTGCGCGCCCCCCATCGTGGCGATCATTCCGCTGTTCTTCCTGCTGCGTGATGTCGGGCTGACCAACAACGTCGGCGGGCTGATCATCGTGAACGGCATCGCCAATGTGCCGGTGGCGGCCTGGTTGCTCGACGGGTTCGTGCGTCGGATACCCATCGAGATCGATGAGGCGGCTGTGATCGACGGTCTGTCGGTGGCCGGCGCGTTCCGCAAAGCCATTCTGCCGCTGCTGTGGCCCGGCATCGTGGCGGCGCTGCTGGTGGTGTTCTTCCTGAGCTACAACGATTTCCTGTTCGCGGTGTATCTGGCGGTGACGAAGGAGAGTCAGACGTTGACGGTCGGTCTGTCGCTGTTCCAAGGCGATCGCAATGTGCAATTCGGCCAGCAGGCCGCCGCCGGACTGCTCGGGATCATCCCGGTCTACGTCCTGGCGTTGACGGCGCAGCGGTACCTGGTCGGCGGGCTGTCGGTGGGAGCGACGAAATGACCACCGTCGAACTGGAGGGCATCAGCAAGGCATTCGGCGGGAACACCGTTGTCGATGACCTCAACCTGCATCTGACCGACGGGTCGCTGACCGTCCTGGTGGGCCCATCCGGGTGCGGGAAGTCGACCACGTTGCGGATCGCCGCCGGCCTGGAGTCGGCCGATCAGGGCGCGGTGCGTATCGACGGCCGCGATGTCACCTCGGCAGCCCCGCGGGACCGTGACGTGGCGATGGTGTTCCAGAACTACGCGCTCTATCCGCAGTTGACCGTGGCGGGCAACATCGCGTTTCCGCTGCGCAACGCGGGAGTCGCCAAGGATGAGACAGCGCAACGGGTTCGGCAGGCCGCCGAGCGGGTGGGCATCGCGGCCCTGCTGGACCGCAAACCGCGTCAGCTCTCCGGCGGTCAGCAACAGCGTGTCGCGATCGCCCGGGCCCTGGTGCGCACGCCGTCGCTGTTCCTGTTCGACGAGCCGCTGAGCAACCTCGATGCCAAGCTGCGGGTGGAACTGCGCTCCGAGATCCGCAGGCTGCAACAGGAACTGGGCATCACCGCGCTTTACGTCACCCACGATCAGGAGGAGGCGATGACCATCGCCGATCAACTGGTGGTGCTGGACTCCGGTCGCATCGCGCAGCGCGGTACGCCGGAGGAGTTGTACAGCCGGCCCGCGAACACCTTTGTCGCCGGCTTCATCGGCTCGCCGAGCGCCAATCTGCTCGCCGGCAGCGCCCAGGACGGGGTCTTCACCTCCGAGGGTGTGGTGTGGCCGACCACCGCCTCCGGTGATGTCACCATCGGTGTGCGACCCGAGGATCTGCTGGTCGAACCGGCCGGCGTCGACAATGCCGACGGCACAGTCGAACTCGTCGAGCTCCTCGGCCCGCGTTACGTCGTGATCGTGAAGGTGGGCGCCCGTCGTCTCACCGCCGTCATCGAAGCCGCGACGATCGCCTCATGGCCCACTGCGTTGACACCAGGCACGGCCGTAGACGTGCGGGTGCGGCCAGGCCGCGCGCACGTGTTCACCACAGCCTCGGGAGACCGGGTGGCCTGAACCTCAGAAGGGTGGTTCGTCGTCGTTGGGTTTTTGCGTCGGTGGGGGTGGGCGCCAGTCGGCGCTGATGTGTTCGTCTTCGTCAGGATCGTTGACCCAGGTGCACCAGGGACTGGTCGACGGTGCGCCTTTGAACCAGAAGAGTTTGAACCGCATCTCGTTGCGCCACTGACGGTCAGCGATCTCTTTGGCACGGGCCTGATTGACCCGCCGGGTCTCGGCATTCGCCGCGCGTTTGGCCGCCGCCCCGGCCCGCGCCGCCGCCGTACGTCTGGCTTTGTCCCGGCGGGGATCCCGCGGCCGGGGCCACGGCTTCGGCGCACCCGCCGCAGCGATGTCCTCGAACAACTCCGCCCCATCCGGAGTCGACCGATAACTGCGCCCCGTCGGCGACGTCCACTCAATCGTCCCGTCCGCCAATTGCGTGGTGGTCCAACCACAGTCACCGGTCAGGAACGTCTTCATGCGATGATGCAGCCGGCATTTCGGATCGAGGTTCGCGCTCATCGTCCACCCACCCCGCAACGGATGATCATGGTCAAAGGCGATGCTGTGATCCAGATCCGCGGTCCAGGCGGGCCGATTGCAGAACGGAAAGGAACACGTCAAGGACCGGCAGCGTACCCACCGATTCGTGGCGGCCGAGGGGCGGTGCCGCAGCAGCACCGAGGTGCCGTCGCCGGTCACAGTCGGGGTGTCGGGGTCGGCGACCTCGCGCAGCACCGTGGCGGGCTGGGCGGCCAGCTCACGGACCTGGTCGGCGTCGACAATGCCGTAACCCTGCAGGAAGCCGGGCTCGTCACCGTCGCCGGTCACGGTGGCCGCCGGGGCGATCACATTGATCACAAACCGCGCCCCCGCCCCCGCAGCAGCGGCAGCGTCGGGTTTCGGGGCCGCGCAGTCGTCGCGCCCACACGCACACGCCAGCACGAAGCTGCCCGCACCGATCGCGTCGAGGGCATCAACACGACGCTGCGCCGGAGTGCGCGGGTCCGCCGCGCACACCAGGGCGGCCATCTGATCGAGGCGGGCCTCGACGCGGGCCACCACCGGCGCCGACGCATAGACCCGGACTTCGCCCATCCCGTTGGGCAGCGATTTCACGCTGACCCGGCGGTCGGTGTCGGCGCTCAC
The DNA here is from genome assembly GCF_057656995.1 of Mycobacterium sp. Soil_C_30. Lineage (NCBI taxonomy): Bacteria > Bacillati > Actinomycetota > Actinomycetes > Mycobacteriales > Mycobacteriaceae > Mycobacterium > Mycobacterium sp. Soil_C_30. Next base: position 97,426 of record NZ_JBDGJH010000020.1, read on the forward strand.
CCGGCGTTCCTTGGCGCCGTCGGGGTCGACGTGCAGGATGGCGCGGTCGACCGCCCCCAGCAGCCGGGTGCGTGACCAGCACTGCCAGGTGGCGATCTTCGCGGCGAGGTTGCGATCCAGATCCTTGATCGCCGCAGCGGTGACGTTGGCGGTGCGATTCAAGATAACTGTCGTCGATTCCCAGTCCAGCCGCCCCGAGGCCAGCAGGCCATAGGTCTGCGGCATCCGTTCATCGAGGGCTTCGGCGTACCCGACGAGCCGGGTGGCCACCGCCGGCGGGACTCCCAACACCGGACCCACCTCAGCGGCGGTGCGCACGCAGCCGGTGACCAATGCATACCCCGGGTCGCCGTCGGGCTCCGCCAGGGCCTGATCAAGGGCTTCGGCGGTGCGCTGCGCCAACAACGGGGCGATCGCGGCCATCCGATGCGCCCACACCGCCGACTCATCGAGGCGGGAGCACTCCACCTCATTGAGTAACGCAGACGCATCGAATGTCTCGAACATGTGTTCGATTATGTCACAGTCGACTGACAACTCGGTGGGTGCCGAACGCATGCCGCAGTCAGGCTGTCGTCGTGCCGATCGACCAGGCGTACGGCGGCGGTGTGCCATTGACGTCGTAGGCGCCCAGCACGCGGGCCTTGAACAGCCGCGGGTTGTGCGAGGCGACCGTGCGGGCGTTGCGCCAGTGCCGGTCCAGGGCGCGCGCCGTCGAGGTCGCTGACGCGCCCAGGGCGTCGAACAGATCCGAGGCCGAGTCCAGCACCAGCTTGGACACCGCGATCTGTGCGGCGGTGGCCTCCAGCTCAGCGCGCTCGGTGGCGTCCTGCAGTTCGGCCTCGGTGGCGTCGGCCGCCGCGTCGAGCGCCTTGGCCGCGCTCACCGCCAGGCTCTCGGCCGCGTAGGCGGCCGCCGAGAGCTGCCCGACCAGACCGAGAACCTGCGGGTCATCGCGAACCCGGGAGGCGTTGGCGTGGGAGTAGTTCCGGGTGCGCGCCTGCACCTCGGCCACCACGTCACGATGGACAGCGCGGGCGATTCCGGCGAGGGTGGCAATCAGATTCACCTGGTAGAGCGCCGTCTGGTACGGGTGCCGGTCGGCGAACGGCAGCACGTCGTCGGATTCGACGCGCGCATCGTGGAACTCGGTGGTGCCACTGCCGGTGCCGCGCTGGCCGAAGCCGTCCCAGTCATCGTGCACGGTCACGCCCGGCTGGCGGGTGTCCACCAGCGCCACCACGTGGGTGGTGTCCACGCGTGCGTACACATCGGCCCATTCAGCGAAAATCGTTCCGGTGGTGTAGAACTTGCGCCCGTTGAGCAGGTAGTGATCTCCGGCCGGCTGCAGCGTCGTCTCCACGTCACCGATCGCCGTCGACCCCGTTTCCGTCCACGCGTTTCCCGCGACCTCACCCGCGACGAAGCGTTCGAACCACCGGCGCTGATCATGTCCGCGCCGGTGCCGGAACAGCGTGTCCTCGACAAAGGTGAAGTGCCCGCGCAGCGCCTGGGTGAGGTTGGCGTCCGCGGCGGCGAGGTCGATCCAGATCGGGATGATCTCGGCCCATGCGAGCCCCCGGCCGCCGAACTCGACCGGCACCCGCAACGCACCCACACCCGCCCGCTTCAGCGTGGCCAGCACATCGGCCGGCAACTCGCGGGTGAGTTCGCGGTGCACCACATCGCCGACCGTCTCCGAGATGATCACGGCCCATTCCGCACGCACATTGTCGGTCACGGCCGTCATTCAATCAGCGCGTGCACCACCGGCCCCGGTTAAGTTCGCGCAGAGTACAACTCGCCGGAATCCGGGCCGTCACCCTTAGGCTCTCCGCTCATGTCGCGTACACCCTGGACTGCACCGTTGGATGAGGCCGAAACCGCCCACTGGGACGCGGTGGCCGCCGAGGTGGGGCGCACCCTCGGGCAGGACGCCGTGGCCAGGGACCGCGCCAACCAAGAGCCCACCGCAGAACTGAAACTGCTCAAGGAATCCGGGCTGGCCAACTTGCTGATCCCGGCGCAGTACGGCGGCGGGGGAGGGCACTGGTCCAGCGCGTTGCGCGCCGTTCGCATCCTGGCCCGCACCGACGCGTCCATCGCCCAGATCCTGAGTTACCACTACTGCAACCACGCCAGCATCGTCTTTTTCGGTGAGCCGTCCCGCTGGGAGCACTGGTTCACCGCCTCGGCCGACGGCAACTGGCTGTGGGGTGACTCGGTGAATCCCGTCGACCCCGATCTGACACTCACCGCCGTCGACGGCGGCTACCGCCTCAACGGAACCAAACGTTTCTCCACGGGCGCCTCGACCGGTGACGTGACGTTGGTGATGGCGCTCGAGACCGACAGGGTGCTCGCCTCCGTCCTCGAGCACGACCGCACCGGCGTCGACTACCTAGGCGACTGGGATGCGCTGGGGCAGCGGCTGTCCGCGAGCGGCAGCGTGCGCTTCACCGATGTCCTCGTCACCGCCGAGGACATCCTCGGCGAGGTCGCCGACGAGCCGTACTCCACTCTGGTGACTCCCGGCGTGCAGCTCGGTTTCGCGAACCTCTACCTCGGGATCGCCGAGGGCGCGCTGCAACGGGCGCGGGAGCTGACCCTGACCCGCCGCGGTGCCTGGCTGCTCAGCGATGTCGAGCATTACTCCCGAGATCCGTTCGTGCAGCGGGTTTTCGGTGAACTCCTGGCCAAGACCGCCGCCGCCGAAGCGCTGACCGACCGCTGGAATCATCGGTTCGACCAGGTGATCGCTCGCGGGGAGCAGGTCACTGCCGCCGACCGCGCCGAGGTCGAGATCGGGATCGCCCACGCGAAAGTGGTGACCACCGAGACCGCTTTGGAGGTGGCGCACCGGGTGTTCGAGGTCACCGGCTCCAGCTCAGCGAAGTCCGAGGTGGGCCTGGACCTGTTCTGGCGCAACATCCGGACGCATTCGTTGCACGATCCGGTCGACTACAAGAAGCTCGAAATCGGTGCGCACTACCTGACCGGCGACGTCCAGCCGATCACGCTCTACACCTGACTCCCGGAGTCAGAGCTGCCCGTGGCGCGGCGGCCTGGTCCCTGACAGCGTGTAGCGGCCGATGTGTTGCAGCTTCCAGCGGCTCGGGTCGTGCAGCGTGTGGGTGCGGGCATCACGCCAGTAGCGGGACAGGTTCGCGCTGCCCGAGGCGCTGCGGGTGCCACCGAGGTCGAACAGCACCGACGTCGCCTCCAGAGATGCCCGCACCGCGGCCACTTTGGCCACCGCCACGGCGATCGACGCAGCGGCACTGGTGTCCTCGTCGAGATCGGCGCGGGCGGCATCCACCTGGCGCGCGGCCTCGGCAAGCAAGGCCTGCGCACCGCGGACCGTGACGGTCAGCTCGCCGGCGATGTTGACCACGGTGGGATCCTCGGCCGAGGAGGGCACCTTGGCCTCGAAGTGCGGCCGGGCCTTGGCGGCCTGCCGGACACCCTCCTCCAGGGCGCCGGTGGCGATGCCGATATCCATTGCGGCATGCAGTAATTGGGCGTGGGCCCCGTACACCGTGGGCTGCGAGAAGATGGGGGAGAACGGGACCACGTGTGCTGCGGGAACCCGGACCTCGTCCAGGGTCACCGTGCCGGAAGCGGTGGTCCGCTGCCCCATGCCGTCCCAGTCGTCCACGATCTCCAGACCGTCGACGTCGCGGGGTACGAACGCGATCGCTTTCGGCGTCGACGACGTGGGCACCTCACCGCTTCCATCAGACAGTGACGCCCGGACGATCACCCAGTCGGCGAAAAGTGCTCCGGTGGAATAGAACTTGCGGCCGCTGAGCACATAGTCGCCACCGGGCTGCTGCACCAGGGTGGTGGTGTCGACATCGATGGGATGCGGGCCACGCTCGGACTGCGCATTGGCAAACAGCGCACCCTCGCGCACCAGGCCGTAGAAGAACGCTTTCTGCTCGTCGGTGCCTTGTGAGCGCAGCGCTTCCAGGAACGTGTAGTGCGAGTGCGGAATCTGGGCCAGCGACCCGTCGGCGTGCCCGATCAGCCGGAACACCTCGGCCACCACCGCGGCCGGTGCGTCGAGCCCGCCGTACTCGGCGGGCACCGACAACGCCAGCAATCCGGAGTCTTTGAGGGCCTTGACCTGGTCATGCGGCAGCAGCCGGTCGGCATCGCGCGCCGCAGCCTCGGCGGCGAAGGACTCTGACAGCTCCGCCGCGACGCGCAGCGCGTCGGTGGCCGATGCGATGGTCACCGCGACCCGACGAACGGTATGGAGGCCGGGGCGGCGCCGCCACCCTCGCCCTCGAAGAGGCCACGCTCACGCAGGATCGGCACCACGCCTTCGCCGAACCAGTACAGCTCCTCCAGGTGCGGATAGCCGGAGAAGATGAACTCGTCGATCCCGATCTCGGCGTACTCGGCAATCCGGTCGGCCACGTCGGTGTGACTGCCCACCAGCGCGGTGCCCGCACCGCCACGGACCAGGCCCACCCCGGCCCACAGGTTCGGAGCGATCTCCAGGCTGCGGGCGTCGTTCCAGGTGCCGTTGGCGCGGTTGGCTTCGTGCAGCGCCAGCATCCGCTTCTGGCCTTCGGACTGGCTGCGCGCCAAGCCTTCCTGGGTCTTGCGGACCGTTTCCTCGTCCAGGGCGTCCAGCAGCCGGCCCGCCTGTGTCCATGCCTCGTCGGCATGATCGCGCGAGATGGTGTGCAAACGGATGCCGAAACGCACGGTGCGACCCTCGTCGGCGGCCAGCTTGCGGATCCACTCGATCTTCTGCTGCACGGCTTCCGGCGGCTCACCCCAGGTCAGGTACACGTCGGAGTGTTTGGCCGCCACCGGGCCCGCAGCGGCCGAGCTGCCGCCGAAGTACAGCGGCGGCACCGGATTCGGCGGCAAGGCCAGCGCGGCTTCGTCGACGCTGATGTACTTGCCGTCCTTGGTGACGGTCTCGCCGGCCCAGAGCCGCCGCACGACGTCGAGGAATTCGTCGCAGCGCTCGTAGCGGGCGTCCTTGTCCAGGTAGTCACCGAAGGACCGCTGCTCGTGGGCTTCGCCGCCGACGACGACGTTGAGCAGGATGCGGCCGGGGGCGTGGCGGGCGAAGGTGGCGGCCATCTGCGCCGACAGGGTGGGGCTCACCAGGCCGGGGCGGAAGGCCACCAGGAAGGCCAGCGACGTCGTCTCCCGCGCCAGCAGGGCCGCCGTCACGAAGGCGTCCTCACACCAGGCGCCGGTGGGGATCAACGCCCCGGTGAAGCCGAACGACTCCGCACTGCGCACGATGTTGGCCAGGTAGTCGATCGACGCGTCGCGGTCGCTGTGCGCGGTACCCGCGGGCAGACCGTGGCCGCCGCCGACGATGAGCCGGCTGTCGCCGTAGGTGGGCAGGAACCAGTGCAGTTTCACAGACATGGTCGTCTTTCTCTCAGCGTGCGGCGTTCGGTTGCGAGGCTACCGATGCCGAGGACGACGGGACCGTCGACGGCCGCTCGATGATGGTCGAGTTGGGTCCGCCGACGCGGTAACTCGCCCCCCGGTGTTCCTCGGGCAGCCGGTCGCCACGGCCGAACAGCTTGTTGCGCAACGACCCGGGCGCGTACTCCGTCTGATAGGCGCCGCGCTCGGTGAGCACCGGCACCACGTGGTCGATGAAATCGGCGAACGAACCGGGCGAGATTGCATAAGCCAGGTTGAAGCCGTCGACGTCGGTCTCGTCCACCCATTCCTGCAGCAGATCGGCGATCCGCTCGCCGGAGCCGACGAACCGCGGGCCGATGCCGCCGATCTTGCCCCAGTTGGCGATGTCGTTGACGGCCCATTCGCCGCCGTCGGGATCGGCGGACTGGAACGCCTTGACGGCCGACAGGATGGCGTTGGAGTCGACGTTGCCGATCGGTTCATCGAGGCCGTACCGCGACAGGTCGACACCCATCCAGCCGGACATGAAGGTCAACGCGCCTTCGGGGTCGCCGTAGGACAGGTATTCGGCGTGCTTGGCGTGCGCTGCTTCGTCGTTCTCGGCGGTGATCACGGTCGAGAGGTTGAAGATCTTCGCCGCGTACGGGTCGCGGCCGGCCAGTTCGAGCTCGCGGCGGATGGTGCTGACGTTCTCGCGCAGAATCGCCTTGGTGGGCGCGGCGGTGAAGATCGCCTCGGCGTTCTCGGCGGCGAACCGGACCCCGCGCGGCGAGGCCCCGGCCTGGAAGATCACCGGCGTGCGCTGCGGCGACGGCTCCGACAGGTGGATGCCCGGCACGCTGAAATGCCGGCCCTCGTGGCCGATGTGGTGCACCTTGTCCGGGTCGGTGAAGACACCACGTTCGCGGTCTCGGATCACCGCGTCGTCCTCCCACGACCCTTCCCACAGCTTGTAGAGCACCTCGAGGTACTCGTCGGCGTGGTCGTAGCGGGCATCGTGGGCCGGCTGGTCGGTCTGCCCCATGTTGCGGGCCGCAGCAGGGAGGTAGCCGGTGACGACGTTCCAGCCGACGCGGCCCTTGGTCAGGTGATCCAGCGTCGACACCCGTCGCGCAAACGGATAGGGGTGCTCGAAGCCGGTCCCGGTGGTGATGCCGAAACCGAGGTGTTCGGTGACATAGGCCATGGCCGAGACCAGCATCAGGGGGTCGTTGACCGGCACCTGGGCGGCCTGCCGGATCGCGGCCTCGTCGCTGGCCCCGTAGATGTCGTAGGTGCCCAGCACATCGGCGATGAACAGGCCGTCGAAGCGGCCCCGCTCCAAGAGCTTCGCCAACTCGGTCCAGTACGTCAGGTCTTTGTAACTCGCGGAGCGGTCATCGGGGTGCCGCCAGAGGCCGGGGGACTGGTGGGCCACGCAGTTCATGTCGAACGCGTTGAAGCGAATAGTGCGGGTCACTGGCAGCATCTTCGACGGCCTGCACCCGTTGGGCACGCCTTTGCTTCACCACGATTCGAAATGTCGGTGCGGTACGTCACACTGCTCTCATGGACTCAGTAGAACAGGCTGTCGCAGGTACGGGCCTGCTCGTCGCTGCCATCCGCGCACGCGAAAGCCTGCGTGCCGATCCGCTGTTCAGCGATCCGCATGCCGAACGTCTCGCCGGTCCGGCGGGCCGGCAGATGCTCGAGGCGGCGCTGGCGCAGTCCGGTGAGCAGTCCACCCTGCAGATCGTGGTGCGCACCCGGTTCTGGGACGAGGCGCTGCTGCGTGCGGTGCCCACCGCGCCTCAGGTGGTGCTGTGCGCGGCCGGAATGGATGCCAGAGCTTACCGGCTGGACTGGCCCGACGGCACATGCGTGTACGAACTCGACCAGCCCGCCGTCATCGCGGCCAAAGCCGGCGCACTCGCCGGTGCGACACCGCGCGCCCGGCGGGTGACCCTCGAGGCGGACCTCACCGACGACGCCTGGACAACCGCGCTGCCCGGCACCGGTTTTGATCCGCAGACACCGAGTGTGTGGCTGATCGAAGGGCTGCTGCAGTATCTCGCCGAGCCGGCGGTGCAGACGCTGTTCGACCGTATCGACGCCTTGACCGCGCCGGGTTCCACGCTGCTGTACGACGTCGTCGGCCAGACGCTGCTGGAGGCGCCGGTCATGGCGCCGTTGTTGAAAACGATGGCGGCACAAGGCTCGCCGTGGCTGTTCGGTTCCGACACACCTGGTGCGCTCGCCGAGCGGCGAGGGTGGCGAGCACAGGTGTTCGACATCGCGGAGGTGGGCAACCGCTGGAACCGGTGGTTCGCGTCGGTGGTGCCGATGGACGTACCAGGTGTGCCCCGCGGCTACTTCGTGGAGGCCCACAAGTGACGCGCGCATTCCGTGACCGGTTTCATGAGCTCGACGCAGACGTGTGGACCACGGCGTACCTGCCGGCCTGGAGTTCACGGGCAGAGGCTGCGGCTGCCTACACCACCGGGCCGGAAGGGCTCGACTTGTACATACCGGAAGATCATCCGTTGTGGTGTGCCGATCTGCACCCAACCCCGTTGCGGGTCTCCGGCTTTCAGAGCGTCAACCGGTCGGGACCCGTCGGGTCCACCGATGCGCCGCAGCCGTTCCGGGACGGGCAGGTGGTGCAGGAGGCGCAGCCCACTGTGCTGGGTTTCGCACCCCACTATGGCCGGGTCGCGGTGACGTGTTCGGCCACGCTGACACCCACCTCGATGTTCTCGGCGTGGATGGTGGGCCTGGAGGACACACCGGAACGCTGCGGCGAGATCTGCCTCATGGAGGTGTTCGGCAACACGGTCGTCGACGGCCGCGCCGCGGTCGGGCAGGGGATTCACCGGTTCCGTGACCCTGCGCTGCGTGAGGACTTCTCCGCCCCGACCCGTGATCTCGATATCGCCGACGAGCACACCTACGCCGTCGACTGGAGCCCAGGCCAGGTGCAGTTCAGCATCGACGGCACCGTCACCAGAACGGCTGACCAGGCGCCGGACTACCCGATGTTGTTGTTCCTGGCGGTCTTCGACTTCCCTGACGGGTCTGGTGACACGGCGGTGCCGCACCTGAGGGTGTCGGAGGTCAGCGGATCGGGCCTCGGGCCCGGCACCGTGGTGCGAGGCTGAGTCAGGCGCGCGCCAGCATCCAGGCGGTGCCGTCGCTGACACCGGTGGCGAGTACGTTCAGCTCGGCGAAGGCCTGTTCCAATTCGCCGGCGCGCACCCGGAACGGCGTGGTCTCGGTGCCCGCCGCGCTGAGCGCGCTGATCGCCAGCAGACCGCCGGGCGCCAGTCGCGCTACGATCGCACCGTCCAACCGGGAGTCGCGGAACTTGTGGCAGACAACCACATTCGCTCGAGGACCCGCGGGCAGCCCGCCGTCGAGGTCGGCTTCGGTGAAGGTGCAGCGTTCGCCGACTCCGCACTCGGCGGCCAGGTCACGGGCCTGTGCGAGGGCCACCGCGGAGACGTCGACGCCGGTGACCGTCATGCCGCGCACCGCCAGCCAGACTGAGCTCAGGCCACGCCCACAGGCCAGTTCGAGCGCATGACCGTGCGACGGAAACTCGGCGGCATACGGGGCGAACACCGCAGGCAGGCTCACCTCGGCCGGTGTCGGGCGCGACAGTTGCGCGTACCGCTGATCCCAGCGTCGGCCGTCCGCGGCGGACATCAGCTGATGCTGAGGAAGGGGCTCATCACATCGCGGGCGAACTGGACGGCATTGACCGAGGGGTCGCCGTCGGGATAGCTCACCGTCGCCAGCACATTGCCGCCGGCATCGGCGAAGTTGCCGTCGGCGCGGTCCTGGTGGGTGGACGAGGTCACCAGGATGATGCCCGATGTACCTGCCTGCTTGGCCAGCGGCACCGAGAACTGGGCGTTCTGCACGGTGCTGTTGGCCCGGTCCTCGACGATGATCCGGTTGGCGGGAAAGCCCAACAGCGTCAGCATGTTTCGCATCTGGCCGGCTTCGGTGCGGCCGTTCTTCGGGTTCCCGCCGGTCACGATGATCGGGGATTGCGGAAAGAACTGTGCCACCGTCAGGCCGGTGAGCACGCGGGTGCGCAGGATGGGGCGCATCCTGCCGTCCGGTTCGAGGCCGTAACCGAGGATGACGATCGCCGGTCTGGTGAAATCCTTTCCTGCCGGCGCCAGAGCGGGGGGATCGGCCTGCGCCGGTGCCGCGGTGTGCCCGCCGAGTGCGACGGCCAGGGCCAGGGTGACGGCGCCGAGCAGGGTCCTGCAACGCCTGAGCCGTGTTGTGCGCACGTCATCCTCCGTAACTGTCGTCTTCGTAAACTGTCGTGACGGCAGGGGCGGATGTTACGGACGGGTCACGAGCGGGGTAGCAGCGAGATCTTCTGCCAGATCTTGTTCGACAGTTCCGTGGTCAGCGTCTCGATGGTGGAGACCGTCTCCAGGACCACGCTGTCGGTGCTGTGCTCAGCGCACAGGGCAGCGGTCTTGGCGGTGAGACTCAGCATCTCCGAGCAGTAGTTCAGGTAATGGTGAAGCTGGTCGGCGTCGAGACCGTGGCGCACACTCTGCGCGGTGGGTGTGTACGTGGGGCTGGCCTGCTCGGGGTCCTTGGAGAGCTGGTGCATGTCGATCACGTGGGCCAGTGAGCGCAGCCGGTGCAGCACCCGCAACAGCGAGCGGCGCTCCAGACGCTCGGGGAACGCCCACAGGAACACCACCGCGATCGCGGCGAACACCAGGTCGTTGATCACGCTTTCCACCAGCGGCACCCAGTCGGAGGTGTGCGCCAGGCCGTCGAGCACGGCGGTACGCAAGCCGAAGACCATGGCGATCACGGTGGCGGCGACGATGACGATGCTGGCGAACCGGGCGGTGACCGTCATCCGGTGAAGTCGCTGGCGCGACTGGCCGGCCTCGTTGCGCACCAGTTCCACCAAGTTGCCCAGGTCGCGCGCCGCTTTGGTCAGCCCCCGCTCCCCGAAACGGGCGTGGATCCGCCGCTCGAGTTGATCGACCGTCGACCTCACGTGATCAGCCGCCAGTTGGATCTGGTCGCCTTCCGGGCTGGTGCGTGTCACGTTCAGGCGCCGACGTAGGCGGCCAGGTGCTCGCCGGTCACGGTGGAACGGTCGGTGACGAGATCGGCGGGAGTGCCCTCGAACACCACCCGGCCACCGTCGTGCCCGGCGCCCGGGCCCAGATCGATGATCCAGTCGGCGTGTGCCATCACGGCCTGGTGGTGCTCGATCACGATGACGGATTTGCCGGCGTCGACCAGGCGGTCCAACAGGCCCAGCAGTTCGTCGACGTCGGCCAGGTGCAGGCCTGAGGTCGGCTCGTCCAGGAGGTAGATCGCGCTCGTGTCGGCGCCCTTGTCGCTGAGCCGGGTGGCCAGTTTGAGCCGCTGTCGCTCGCCGCCGGACAACGTGGTCAGGGGCTGGCCCAAACTCAGGTAACCCAGACCGACGTCGGCGAGGTTGGCCAGGATCTTGTGTGCCGCGGGAGTCCGAGAGTCACCCTCGGCGAAGAATCCGCCCGCATCGACCACCGACATCGCGAGGACCTCGCTGATGTCGCGCCCGGCCAACCGGTACTCCAACACCGACGCGTCGAAGCGACGGCCTTCGCACACCTCGCAGGTGCTGGCGACCCCGGCCAGGATCCCCAGATCGGTGTAGGTGACCCCGGCGCCGTTGCAATTCGGGCATGCGCCTTCGGAATTGGAGCTGAACAGCGCGGGTTTGACGCCGTTGGCCTTGGCGAACGCCTTGCGGATCGGGTCGAGCAGCCCGGTGTAGGTGGCCGGGTTGCTCCGCCGGGAACCACGGATCGGGGTCTGGTCGACGGTCACCACACCGTCGCGTCCGGCGACCGACCCACCGATCAGCGAGCTCTTGCCCGAACCGGCCACCCCGGTGACCACCACCAGCACGCCGAGTGGGATGTCCACGTCGACATCGCGCAGGTTGTGGGTCTCGGCGCCGCGTATCTGGAATGCTCCGGACGAGGCGCGGACCTGTTCCTTGAGCGCGGCGCGGTCGTCGAGATGCCGACCGGTCAGCGTCCCACTGCTGCGAAGCTCCTCGATGGTGCCCTCGAACACCACCTGGCCGCCTTCGGTACCTGCGCCGGGGCCCAGGTCCACGATGTGGTCGGCGATCATGATCGCTTCCGGTTTGTGTTCGACGACCAGCACAGTGTTGCCTTTGTCGCGTAACTGCAGCAGCAGATCGTTCATCCGGGCGATGTCATGGGGGTGCAGCCCGATGGTCGGTTCGTCGAAGACGTAGGTGACATCGGTGAGCGCGGAACCGAGATGACGAATCATCTTGACGCGCTGAGCTTCTCCGCCCGACAACGTGCCCGACGGCCGCTCCAGGGCCAGGTAGCCGAGCCCGATCTCGACGAACGAGTCCAACGTGTGCTGCAGCGAGCCCAACAGCGGTGCCACCGAGGACACCCCTTCACCCGAGGCCAGATCGGTGACCCAGTTCGCCAGGTCGCTGATCTGCATGGCACACAATTCGGCGATGTTCCTGCCGTTGACGGTCGAGGACCGGGCTTCCTCGGTCAGGCGGGTGCCGTCGCAGTCGGGGCAGGTGGTGAAGGTGACCGCCCGTTCGACGAACGCCCGGACATGAGGCTGCATGGCCTCGACGTCCTTGCTCAGGTAGGACTTTCTGATCTGCGGGATCAGCCCCAGGTAGGTGAGGTTGACGCCGTCGATCTTGAGCTTGGTCGCCTCTTTGTGCAGCAGGGCGTCCAGTTCCTTCGCGGTGAAGGTGTTGATCGGCTTGTCGCAGTCGAAGAAGCCGCAGCCATTGAAGATCCGGCCATACCAGCCTTCCATGCTGAAACCGGGGATGGTCAGTGCGCCCTCGTTCAACGACTTCGTGTCGTCGTACAGGGCCGCCAGGTTGATGTCCGAGACCGAACCGCGACCTTCGCAGCGCGGGCACATACCACCGGTGATGGCGAAATCGCGCCGTTCCCTGACCGTCCTGCCGCCCCGTTCGAACGTCACCGCACCGGCACCGCTGACAGAGGCCACGTTGAACGAGAACGCCTGTGGGGAACCGATATGCGGCGTGCCCAACCGGCTGAACAGGATCCTGAGCATGGCCCCGACGTCGGTGGCGGTGCCCACGGTGGAGCGCGGATCGGCACCCATCCGCTGCTGATCGACGATGATGGCCGTCGTCAACCCCTCGAGGACGTCGACGTCCGGGCGTGCCAACGTCGGCATGAATCCCTGCACGAATGCGCTGTAGGTCTCGTTGATCAGCCGCTGCGATTCGGCGGCGATGGTGCTGAACACCAACGAGCTCTTCCCGGAACCGGACACTCCGGTGAAGACCGTGAGCCGGCGTTTCGGTAATTCGATGCTGACGTCTTTGAGATTGTTCTCGCGGGCGCCGGTGACCCTGATCAGGTCATGGCTGTCGGCGGGTGTTCCCATGGTCAGGGTCGCTCCTGGACGTTCTCGGCGGAATCGGCCTGCAGCGGCTCGAAGGCGCTGTCGAGGTCCTCGGTCGCGAGCACGATCGTGTCACAGGTGTCGCAAACGAGTCGATACCCTGGGCGCTGTGGACGCACGCGATTATCGGGTGGGCAATGCCGAGCGTGAGCACGTGGCGGGTCTGTTGCAGCGAGCTGTCGGTGAGGGCATGATCACCCTCGACGAGTTCAGTGACCGAATGGGCGCCGCGATGGCGGCCAGGACCCGAGGCGAACTCGGGGTGCTGGTGGAGGATCTGCCGGGTATGGAACTCCCGGTCGGTCCGCCCGGCCCACAGTCCTTGATCCCGGTCCCGTCGTCAGCGGAGGCGTTGCCGCTGAAGGTCACCATGTCCTCGATCAATCGCAGCGGCCGCTGGCAGGTGCCCGAACGGGTGGCGGTGCGGTCCCGGTTCTCCAACGTGGTACTGGACTTCACGAAGGCCGAGATCCGGACTCCGGTCTTGACACTCGAGATCGACGACATCTGCAGTAGTACCGACATCGTGGTGCCCGACGATTTCACCGCCGACCTCAACGGCCTGCAATGCCTTGGCAGCAGCGCCGGCTCCCGGGTGGGTTCGGCTCCTCCCGCCGGGCGGGTGCACATTGTGGTGCGGGGCAAGGTTCGGTTCGGCGCGCTCACCGTCAAGCATCCGTTCGGTGCGTGGTTCCGCAGGAACCTGGGATGAGTGAATGACCTTGCGCGCGTGGGCAATCGCGCGTGGTACCGGTCACAGGGGCGTGCGTCTCTAGACTGGCCGGTGTGTATCGCGGTACCTATCAAGCGCCCCCGGGGCTGCTGCGCGTCGAGGAGTGTCTGGATGCCGACGGCGGCATCGTGTTGCCTCCCGGTGTCACCCTGCTGTCGCTGATCGAGCGCAACATCGCCAATGTCGGGGACTCGGTCGCCTACCGATATCTGGACTACACCGTCTCCGAGGACGGACATGCCCACGAATTGACCTGGGCCCAGCTCGGTGAACGGTTGCGTGCCATCGCCGCTCGTGTGCAGCGGCTCACCGGCCGCGGCGAACGGGTGGCCATTCTCGCGCCACAGGGGGTCGACTACGTCGCCGCGTTCTTCGCCACGGTCAAGGCGGGCAACATCGCGGTGCCCTTGTTCGCGCCCGAGCTTCCCGGCCACGCAGAACGACTCGACACCGCCTTGCGGGATGCCCGGCCGACCGTGGTCCTCACCACCACCGCGGCTGCCGCCTCAGTCACCGAGTTCTTGCACAGGTCACTCGCACCCGAGGAACGACCGCAGGTGGTGGCCGTCGACCAGATTCCCGACGAGGAAGGAGACTCGTTCGCGCACATCGAGATCGACGTCGACGACATCTCACATCTGCAGTACACCTCGGGGTCCACCCGCCCTCCGGTCGGCGTGGAGATCACCCACCGTGCGGTAGGCACCAACCTGCTCCAGATGATCCTCTCGATCGATCTCCTGGACCGGAACACCCACGGTGTCAGCTGGTTACCGCTCTACCACGACATGGGCCTGTCCATGATCGGCTTCCCAGCGGTCTACGGCGGGCACTCCACGCTGATGTCACCGACGGCGTTCCTGCGCCGGCCGCTGCGCTGGATCAACGCCCTGGCCGCCGAGTCCCGCGACGCCCGGGTGGTCACCGCCGCACCGAACTTCGCCTACCAGTGGGCCGCCCAGCGCGGCCGGCCCGATCCCGGGTCCGACACCGACCCCGAGAAGATCGACCTCGCGAAGGTGGTGCTGATCATCGGATCCGAACCGGTGAGCGTCGAAGCCATCGAGGAGTTCACCACCGCATTCGCGCCGTTCGGTCTGCCGCGCACGGCGTTCAAACCGTCCTACGGCATCGCCGAGGCGACGCTGTTCGTCTCGACCATCGGGCCTGCCGATGAGCCCACGGTGACCTACTTCGACCGGCGAGCCCTGGAAACCGGCCGGGTCGAGGTTGTCCCCGCGGGAGACCCGCACGCGGTCGCACACGTCGCCTGCGGGCGTGTGGCGCGCAGCCAGTGGGCGGTGATCGTCGACACCGCCAGTGCGCGTGAGGTTCCCGACGGTGAGGTGGGGGAGATCTGGCTGCACGGCAACAACGTCGGCCGTGGTTACTGGAACCGGCCGAGCGAGACAGCCGCCACATTCAACGCCGAACTGCGGGGGGTTCTCGACGAGGGCAGCCACGCCGGAGGGGCGCCGGCAGGGGCCAGGTGGTTGCGCACCGGTGACCTCGGGGTGTACCGCGACGGCCAGCTCTACGTCACCGGCCGCGGTGCCGATGTGATGACGATCGACGGTCGCCAGATCTACCCGCAGCATGTGGAGGGCACCGCGGCCGATGCCTCGGCGATGGTTCGGCGGGGGTACGCCGCCGCGTTCGCGGTCCCGGCCGGCGACGCCGGGCAGCACCTGGTCGTGGTCGCCGAACGGGCCGCCGGCACCGCTCGTGCCGACGCCGCACCGGCGCTGCGGGCGGTCCGTGCCGCGATCATGGCGGACTACGCGGTACCCGAGGCCGACGTGCGGCTGGTACCCGCCGGCGCCCTCCCGCGCACCACCAGTGGCAAGTTGGCTCGGCGTGCGTGCCGCGCTGACTATCTCGCGGGCACCTGGGGTACCCCCGGCGTGTGCGCCCCCGAGTGACCGTTGTCCGCTGGACGGGTGACGTATATTTCGTGACACCTCACAACGCTCCAGCAGACGGGCATGGTGGATCGGACCGACCGCCTAGAGGAGAGTCCAGACGCTTCCCCGAGAGGATGGCCAGGTGAGCTCAGCGGGGACTGATCCGCTGCCGTCGAGCCCGACCGATGCTGCGGTGTTCGGTGCCGACCCCGCAGTCGGCGGCGACCTTGCCCGGGTGGACTGGGCGCAGACGCCGCTCGGGCCGCCGGCGCAATGGCCGCAGAGTCTGCAGACCGCCGTCAGCATCCTGTTGTCGTCGCGGTTCTCCATGTGGATGGCGTGGGGGCCGGAGCTCACGTTCTTCTGCAACGACGCCTACCGGCGGGACACCCTGGCCAGCAAGTATCCGTGGGCGCTGGGCCGGCCGGCCCGGGAGGTCTGGGCCGAGATCTGGGGTGACATCGGTCCGCGCATCGAACGGGTGCTGGCCACCGAGCAAGCCACCTGGGATGCCGCGCTACTGCTGTTCCTGCAGCGCTCGGGATACACCGAGGAGTCCTACCACACTTTCTCCTACAGCCCGTTACGCGACGACGCCGGGCAGGTGGTGGGTTTCCTCTGCGTGGTCAGCGAGGACACCGAGCGGGTCATCAGCGAGCGCCGGATGACCACGCTGCGGGACCTGGGCGCCGAACCCAGCGTGATGATCTCCGAAGAGGAGATGCTCGCCGCGGCGGCGCGGCGGCTCGGGCTCAATCTGCGCGACCTTCCCTTCACCTTGACCTACCTGTTCGACGACGAGGGCGCCCGACTCGCGGCCGCCAGCGGTATCGCAGCCGGCCACCCGGCAGCGCCCGAACTGCTGGCCTCCGGGGACGCCGACCCCTGGCCGGTCGAGGCGGTCAGGCACGGTGAGAGTGTGGTGGTGGACCTCGACGGTGAACTGTTCACCGAGCTGCCCTCAGGCGAGTGGGACGAACCACCCTTGCAGGCGTTGATGGTTCCGCTGTTGCAGCAGGGAACCGCGCCGGCGGGTTTCCTGGTGGCGGCGCTGAACCGGTACCGCCCGCTCGACGAGACGTACCGGGGTTTCGTCGAATTGGTGGCCGGCCACCTGGCCGCCGAGATCGGCAGTGCCCGCAGCTTCCGCAGCCAGCAGCGGCGCGCCGAAGAGCTCGCCGAACTCGACCGGGCCAAGACCACCTTCTTCTCCAACATCAGCCACGAGTTCCGTACGCCGCTGACCCTGATCATGGGCCCGGTCAACGACCTGCTCGACAGAGTCGACGGCACGGACGAGGCGGCTCGCCGAGAGCTGGAGGTCGTTCAGCGCAACGGGTTGAGACTGACCAAACTCGTCAATACGCTGCTGGACTTCTCCCGCATCGAGGCCGGGCGCATGCAGGCCAGTTTCGAGCCCGTGGACCTGGCGGCCGTGACCGCCGAGCTGGCCAGCGTCTTCCGCTCGGCGATCGACCGCGCCGGCCTCGAGCTGGTGGTCGACTGCGATCCCCTCGACGACCCGGTGTACCTCGACCGCGACATGTGGGAGAAGGTGGTGCTCAACCTGTTGTCCAACGCGTTGAAGTTCACCTTCGACGGTTCCATCACCGTCAGTGTCCGCCGGGACGCGGCCAACGCTGTGATCACGGTGGCGGACACCGGGATCGGTGTACCCCTGGCCGAGCAGCCCCGGCTGTTCGAACGGTTCCACCGGATCGAGAACGCACGAGCCCGGTCCAACGAGGGCAGCGGGATCGGCTTGGCGTTGGTCAGGGAACTGGTGAACCTGCATGGCGGCACCATCGTCGCCGAGAGCGTCGAGGGCGCGGGGACCACGTTCATCATCCGGCTGCCGTTCGGCAGCGCCCACCTGCCGCCGGGATCACTCGTGCCGGGAAGCGCCACCAGGGCGCTGTCGTTGGCGGCGGACCCTTATGTGCATGAGGCGCTGCGGTGGCTGCCCTCGGGTGTTGACGGTGCGGCCCCCGATGGTCCGCAGGTGCTGGATCCCACCTACGCACCTGCCGGCGCAACCGGCCCGGCGGCCCGTGTGCTGATCGCCGACGACAACGCGGACATGCGCGAGTACCTGGCCCGCCTGCTCGGTGGTGCCGGATACGACGTGTCGCTGGCCGCGGATGGACAGGAGGCGCTCGAGACCATCCGTGCGGACCAGCCCGACCTCGTGGTCAGCGACGTCATGATGCCGCGGCTGGACGGTCTGGGGTTGGTGGCCGCACTGCGCACCGATTCGCGCACCGCGGCGGTGCCGGTGCTGCTGCTGTCGGCGCGTGCCGGGCAGGAGGCGTCGATCGAAGGCCTGCACGCCGGCGCCGACGACTACCTCGTGAAGCCCTTCGCCGCAGCCGAATTGCTGGCGCGGGTGCGGGCCAACGTCGAGTTGGCGCGACTGCGCAACCATCACGCACGGTGGCGGACGGCGCTCGTCGAATCCCTGCAGGAGGCGTTCTTCGTCTGCGACGAGGACGGCGCCGTCATCGAGATGAACGCGGCTTTCAGTGAGATTCTCGGGTACGGGCCGGAAGGGTTGCCGTACCCCGCGATTCACCCCTGGTGGCCGGATGCCGAGACGGATCAGAAGGCGCACCAGCAGGTGGCCCGTGCGTTCGCCGGCCTGTTGGGCCGTCCCCACGGTGAATACACGGTTCCAGTCACCCACCGGGACGGACACCGGTTGTGGGTCTCCTTCACGTTCAACCACGCCGCCGACCCCGACACCGGCCGCCAGGTCACTGTCGGCACCCTGCGCGACGTCACCGCTGAGCACTACATGGTGCAACGCCAGACTGTCCTCGCCGAGCTGAATCAGCAACTGGCGCAGGCGGATACGGTGGACGAGGCCTTGCTCGCGGCGGCTGGGGAGCTGTGCGGGCTGTGGCAGGCGCACCACGTGCTCGCAGTGGTGTTCGCCGGTGCGGAAACCCCGGTGGTGCTGGGTTCGGGTGAGGTCGCGGAATGGCCGGAGCTGCCCTCGTGGGTGCGCGACCAGATCACGGCGCTGCGCGACGGCGAACTGCTGAGTGCGTACGTCGCCGAGCCGGGTTACGCGGGAATCGCCTTGCACCATCCGCGCGGGGTGGTGGTGGCGTGGATCCAGCTGTCCGAACCGCGCAAGCTCAGCCCCGAGGACCAGACGCTGTTGACGGTGGTGGCCGGCCGGCTGGGGCAGGGGCTGCAGCGGGTGCACCAGCTCGATCAGCAGCGCGAGACCGCGGTGGCGCTCCAGCACGCGATGCTGGGCCCGGATTTGCTGCCCCGGGGAATTGCGGTGCGGTACCAGCCGGCATCGAGCCCGTTGCAGGTCGGTGGCGACTGGTACGACGTGGTGGACCTCGATGATGGCCGGGTCGGGTTGATCGTCGGTGATTGTGTGGGTCACGGTCTGACCGCTGCGACGGTGATGGGCCAACTGCGTAGTGCGTGCCGGGCGCTGCTGCTGGAGCAGCCGAGTCCCGCAGCCGCGCTGGCCGGGCTCGACCGGTTCGCCGCCCGGCTCCCGGGTGCGGCGTGCACCACCGCGTTCTGCGCGGTGCTCTCACCGGATACCGGCGAACTGGTCTACTCGAGCGCGGGCCACCCGCCGCCGATCCTGGTTCATGCCGACCGCCGGATCGCGCTGCTGGAGGATGCCCGAACGATTCCGATCGGTGTCCGGCAGGACTGGTCACGGCCGGAGGGCAGTGTGGTGATGCCCGCACGGTCGACGCTGCTGCTCTATACCGACGGGCTGGTCGAGCGACGCCGGGATCCTCTCGACCATGGGATCACCCGGGCCGCCGGCCTGGTGCAGGAGGGTCGTGCGCTGGCACTCGAGGACCTGTCCAGCCGCATCATGGACCGTCTGGCACCCGATGGCGGTTACCAGGACGATGTCGCGATGCTGCTCTACCGGCAGCCGGCGCCGCTGCAGCTGGGATTCCCCGCTGATGTGAGCCACCTGGCCCGCACCCGTGGTGAGCTCAGGAGTTGGCTGGGCCGGGCGGGTATCGCAGGGGAGCAGGCCCAGAACGTTCTCATCGCGGTGGGCGAGGCGGTGGCCAACGCCATCGAGCACGGACACCGCAACAGCCCGGGCGGCCTGGTCACGTTGAGCGCCAGCGCGTTCGTCGACCAGCTGCATCTGTCCATCGTCGACACCGGGATGTGGAAGACCGCCCGCCCGGGTGCCGACATCACCCGGGGCCGCGGGGTGACCTTGATGCACGCCCTCATGGATGATGTGTCCATTCAGTCCGACGAGGGCGGAACGACCGTCCACTTGTACGCGAGGATTGGCTCATGACCACGCCTCTGTCACTCGACACCAGGCGTCGAGACGATGGGACGTTCGCCGTGGTGGCGACCGGAGAGATCGACCTGAGCAATGTCGGCAGATTCACCGAGGCGCTCAACACCGCGATCGCCGGTGCGGTGGATTCGACGCCGGTCACGGTGGACCTGAGCGCGGTCGAGTATCTGGACAGCGGCGCCATCAGCGTGCTGTTCGACCGCAGTGGCAGCGTCCGGGTGATCGCCAATCCGATTCTGATCCCGGTGCTCAACATCAGCGGCCTTGCCGACCTGACGTCAGTGGAACCGCCGCCTGCTCAGGGCTGACCTCGCGCCTCTTCGGTCCTCGGCTGTGCGGCCGGTCGTCAGAACATGCTGACGATGACCGCGATCCCGGCGGCGACGAACAACGCCACAAAAAGCACGACCGCGACCAGCGTGATGACGCTGGTCGCGGTCACCTTCCGTCGTGGACGAGGTTCGGGCTCACCCAGCCCGGAGGTCTGCGCCGAATCCGGGGGTGTGGACCCGGGAGTGACGCCTCCACCCGGTTCTAGATCGGGTGTGGCGGCCGGATCGGGGTCCGGCGGTGTGGCGGTGGGAGGCGGCTTGTCTTGGTTCTCGCTGGGCACCGAAACCGCATACCCTCGTGGGCCGCACTCACACCGCTGCCGCCAGCGGCGCCGCTCAGTAGTTGGAGCAGCTGCCGGCGACCTGGTTGATCAGGCCGGTGTAGCTCTCCAGGGCGGGGTAGGCCTGGATCTGGGCGATCATCGCCCGGCGTCCGTCCGGCGGGGAGGCCACGAGCTGCTGCAGCCACGACGTGGCCACCGGGCTCGAGGACAACTGGCCGGCCGCCTCGGGTGACTGGGCGTTGAGCGCAGCCATCACCTGCGGGTAGGTGCAGGTCGAGTTCACGATCGTCTCGACATCGGGTGAGGCGGCCGCGATACCGCTACCGGCGGCCAGGGCCATCAGTGCGCCACCGGAACAGACGATCATTCGCTTCATCAAAGACATTCCCCGTATACCTTTCGTAACCGCCGCCCCTGGCGGGGTGAGTTTGACCTGCTGACACTGTTATCGCCACGGTAGCAGCCTTTGTTAGCTGATCTCGGGACGAAATTCGGTACGGCCGTACCGGTGAACCTCACCCTGCGGTCACAGGTAGGGGTCAGCCCAGGCGCTGATGATCCGCGCGGCGCGGGCAGCCTGGTTCTTACCGGTGAGGAGGTGGTCGGCGCCTTCCAGCGAGACAAAGCTGCGGGGATGCCGGGCAGTGCGGAAGATCTCACTGGCGTTGGCGATCCCGACGGTGTTGTCCGTCGGCGAATGCATCACCAACAGCGCCCGGCGCAGGGTGCGGATCCGCTCCCGGAGGTCGGCGGCCCGGACGTCCTCGATGAAATGGCGTTTGAGGGTCAGCGCCTTCCCGCCCACCAGGAAGGGCGCCTCGCCGTCCTCCTCGATCCGGTGCAGCAGGGCGTCGTAGTTGTGTTCCACATGCGCCGGGTCGTACGGCGCCCCGACGCTGGCCACCGCGGCCACCGTCGGGCACTCGTGTGCGGCGGCGATCACCGCGGCCCCGCCGAACGAATGCCCGACAAGCAGGCGCACCTCTCGGCCGGAGTCGTTCATGAACTGCACAGCCTGAACCGTGTCGGCCACCTTGTGGGAGAAGGACCCGTCACCCCAGTCGCCCTCGGAATGGCCGAGGCCCAGATTGTCGAACCGCAACATTCCGATGCCCTCGGCGGCGAGCTGCTTGCAGATGCGCGCCGCGGCCGGGCAGTCCTTGCCGAGCGTGAAGCCGTGGGCGAAGACTCCCCAACCGCGCACCTCGCGCTCCGGCAGGTCGATCAGCCCGGCCAGCGTGGGTCCGGTGGTGCTCGGGAACGTCACACGCTCAGCCACCCGCCCATCCTGTCATCTCGTCACGACGGCGCGATCGGCGATCAGATACTTGTACAGGTTCCAGCCGAGCCCCGAGACCCGGTTCGAGCTGATGGTCACGAAGTCGGTGATCACCAGGTCGATGATGAACTGTTCGTCGAGCAACACGTCGGTGTAGTCGCGGTAGGCCTCGATCGCCTCGGGTGAGCGGGGATCGGCCAGCTCGGTCAGCCGGGCCACTGCCTCGGCGTAGCGCGGCGAGGAGAAACCGGACAGATTGCCTGCCGGTTTGAAGGGCGCCGCCCCGGTGGCCAGAGTCGCCGGACCGGACTGACCGAAGCCGTGCGGATTGATCCACAGCTGGCGCTGCGGTGACTTCAGGAAGGTCGAGAACGTCGCCTGCTCACGCGGGTCGATGACGACGGGGATCCCCACCTCGGCCAGGTTGTTCTGGATGATCGCTGCGATGGTGGGTGCCGGAGCGAGCCCCGTGCCATAGCTCAACAGCAGCGGTGCAGACGGCGGCCCACCGCCCGCGGCCAACAGCGTCCGGGCGCGATCGAGGTCTCGACGATAGGCGGTGCGAGCCGACTGACTGAAGGCCAGCGAGCTGCGTGCCCACGGCGCACTACTGGACGTCGCATTACCGGCGAATACGTCGGTGGTGATCCGGTCGCGGTCCACCGCATACGAAATGGCTTGTCTGACAGCCTTGTTGGACAGGTAGGAATCCTGCACGTTGGCGCCCACGTAGTAGGCCACGTCGTAGACGCCTTCACGGATGGTGTCGAACCGGGTGTTGCCGTCGAACATGCGCACCACGTTGCCCACCACGTCGCGCACGACGTTGGTCTGGCTTGCCCACAGCGAAGCCAGTGGTTCGTTCTGCCGGATCAAGCGCACGCTGGGAATCGAGGCCGGGCCACCCCAGTACTGCTCGTTGCGCACCCAGTGTGACTGCTGTCCGCGCACCCACGACCCGAAGCGGAACGGGCCCGTGCCGACAAATGCCTCGCCGGCGAGCAGCTCGGCTTCGCTCTCGGAGTCGGTGAGCACCATGAACTCGAACAGGTCGAACACATTCCCCAGCGGATGGGCCAGCGTCAGTACCGCGATGTGCGGGTCCGATGTGTCGACACCGGTGATCGCCTGCGCGGTGGCCTGCAGCTGTGACCCCGCCGAGTCCTTGGCCAGATTCGCGATCGAGTAGGCCACGTCCGCGGAGGTGAACGGCCGCCCGGAGTGGAACACCACATCGGGGCGCAGGCGCACCGTCACCGTCCGCCCACCGTCGCGGATGTCCCACCCGGAAGCCACCAGAGGCCGGGGTTGCATGGTGGACAGGTCATAGGAGGTCAAGGTGTCGAAGACCAGCCGGCCGATCGACATCGAGGTGATCGACTGGGAGAAGATCGATTTGGGGTCCAGGTCGCTGAGCACGCCCAGCGCGAGTCCGCCGTCGCCCTCCCGGGCCTGTTCGACGGCCGAGGTGCACCCGGCGGCCGCCGCGGCCGACGCCCCGAGGGCGAGCCGCAGCAGTGTCCGGCGATCGAATGTGGTTGTCACAGGGCGTCCTTGCGGTTCCGGCGCTGCCGTTGCAGTGCCGGGTCGGGGACCGGTACCGCCGCCACCAGTCGGCGGGTGTAGTCGGCCTGAGGCGCGGTGAAGACCTGGGACGGGTGGCCGGTTTCGACGATGCTGCCGTTGCGCAGGACACCCACCCGGTCGGCGACGTCGTTGACCACCGCCAGGTCGTGGCTGATGAACAGGCAGGCGAACCCATAACGGGCCCGGAGTTCGTTGAACAGGTCCAGCACCGCGGCCTGTACCGAGACATCGAGCGCGCTGGTCGGTTCGTCGGCGACCAGGAGCCGAGGGGACAGCGCCAGCGCCCGTGCCAGGGCGACCCGTTGCCGCTGCCCACCGGACAGTTCGGCCGGTTTACGGCGGCTGAATTCGGCCGGTAGCCGCACCGCGTCCAGGAGTTCGGCGACGCGCCGCGCGATGTCACTCTTGCCGGTGTCGCCATGGACCACCAGTGGCTCGGCGATGCAGGCGCCGACGGTGAACCGGGGGTCCAGCGAGGCGCGCGGGTCCTGGTGGATCAGCGCCAAGCCCTTGCGGGTTCGCCGGATGTCGGCGCGTCTGGCCGTCGCGAGATCCAGGCCGTCGAAGGTGACCACCCCTCGACTGGGGGCGATCAGCCCCAGCGCGACACGTCCCACGGTGGTCTTGCCGGAGCCGGACTCGCCGACCAGTCCCAGCACCTCACCTGCGGAGAGGGACAACGAGATGTCGGTCAGGGCGTTGAAGGCCGGATTGCCTTGTCGGCCTGGGTAAGTGACCTCTACACCGGCCAGCTCCAGCAGGGCGGCTGCCGCCGGCTCGGGGTCGTCGCCGGGGTCTTCGGCCGCCGATGGCAACGCGGGCACCGCGGCCAGCAGCATTCTGGTGTAGTCGTCGCGCGGGTGGGCGAACAGCTGCTCGACGGGCGCCTGTTCGACGATGTCTCCGTCCCGCAGCACCACCACCCGGTCGGCGATGTCGGCGACCACACCGAGATTGTGGGTGATCAGCAGGACGGCGGCGGCCCGCTCGTCGCGCAACCGCCGCAGCAGTGCGAGGATCTCGGCCTGGACCGTCACATCGAGTGCGGTGGTGGGCTCGTCGGCGATCAGCAGGTCGGGTTCGCCGGTGAGGGCCAAGGCGATGACCACCCGTTGTTTCTGCCCACCGGAGAGTTGGTGCGGATAGAAGTTGACGCGGGTTTCGGGTTCGGGCAGGTCGACCTGGCGTAACAAATCGATCGACCGCGCTCCGGCGGCCCGGGGGTTGAACCTCTCACCCGCCTTGTGTGCGTGCGCCCGAAGCGCTTCGCGCAGTTGGCGTCCCACCGTCTGTACCGGGTTCAGCGCAGTCTGCGGTTCCTGGAACACCATGGCCGCCGCCGTTCCGCGCAGCTTCTGCAGCGTGGCCGCCGGCGCGCCCACCACCTGGACTCCGGTGAGCTCCACCGATCCCGCCGCAACGGCCCCGTCGGGTAGCAGACCCAGGACCGACAGCGCCGTCAACGACTTGCCGGAGCCGGATTCGCCGACCAGCGCCACGATCTCACCGCGCCCGACCGTGAGGTCGATACCGGAGACCACCCGGCGCGGTCCGCCTGCGGATTCGAAATCGATGGTCAGACCGTCGATCTTCAGCATGTGCTCAACCACGGCGCGCCTGTCCCAGCGCCTGCGACACCAGCAGGAAACCCAGCACCAGGCCGACGACGACCACCAGGGGACCGACCGCGAACAACGGGTTCCACACCAGGTAGTAGTTGCGCATCGAATCGCTCAGGATGGCTCCCAGCGAGGGTTCTGGTGGTTGCACACCGATCCCGATGAAACTCATCGCCGACTCCAGGAACACCGCCAGCGACAGCGACAGCGCCAGTTGCACTCCCAACGGTTCGATGCTGTTGGGCAGGATGTGTTTTCGCAGTATCCAGCTGCGCCGGGCCCCGAACACCTCGGCGGCTTCGACGAACGGTGACTCCCGGACCCGCAGGATCTGCGACCGGATGAGGCGCCCGAACAGCGGCACCTCCGAGGCGATGATCACCACGATCACCGCTTGCTTGCCGGGTCCCAGTACCGCGGCCAGCGTCAGTCCGAGAATGATGGCCGGAAATGCCAGGATCACGTCGAAGAGCCGTTGTGTCACCTGATCGGCAAACGCGGACACACTGGACACCAGCCCGATCAGAGCGCCGAGCACGGCCGCTACCGGCACCGCCACGAGGATGATCTCCAGCGTCGTCCTGATTCCGTACAAGGTCCGCGCATAGAGGTCGCGGCTGAGTTCGTCGGTTCCGAGTGGGTGGGCCCACGACGCTTTGAGCAGTCCCGCTCCGGGCGGTTGAGCCAGCGGATCCACCGACGTCAGGACGGGGGCCAGCAGACCCGCGCCGGCGATCAGTACCAGCAGAACCGCCCCGACCAGGCCCTGTCCGCGACGCAGCGCGGTGAGGGTGGTCATGCCCTGGTCCTGGTGGAGTCGACGCGGATGCGTGGGTCGAGCAACGCGTGGGTCTGGTCGGTCAGCAGCTGAAGGATCACGAAGATCGTCACCGAGACCAGCAGAAGAATCTGCACCAGCGGATAGTCGCGACGGTTGATTCCTTCCTGCAGCAGGCCGCCGATACCGGGCCAGGCGAATATCGCCTCGACGATCACCGCGCCGGACAGCAGCGAGCCGGTCTGCAGACCCAGCACCGTCACCGCCGTCGGCAAGGCGTTGCGCATCGCACCCCGGGAGATGATGCGCCACTGCGAGATTCCCAGGGCCCGCGCGGTGAGCACGTACGGCTGGCGCAGTTCGGTGCGCAGCGCCTCGGTGAGGAAGCGGGTGAGTGCGGCACCGACCGGCAGTGCCAGGCACACCGCCGGTAACAACAGGTACTGAGCGGTGATCCACGGGTTGTCCAGCAGCCCGTCCGGTGGCAGGCCCATCGCCGGCAGCACCGGCCACAGCAGCGCGAACACCAGCACCAGCAGCACCCCGGTCACGAAGGTCGGCAGTGCGACGGCGAGAGTGTTCGCTCCGTTGACCAGGACCGTGACCACCCGGTTGGGCCACACCACCGCGGCGATCGAGATCCCGAGACTGGCCACCACCGCAATCACCAGAGCGGCTGCCGACAGCACCAACGTGTTGGTCAGACCTTCACGCACCAACGCCGAGATGGGACCTCCCCGCCCGAAGGACTGGCCCAGATCCCCGGTGAGTACATCGGTGAGCCAATGCCAGTACTGCGCGGCCACCGGCTGATCGAGACCCAGCTGGGCGCGCAGTGCGGCCAGCTGCTCCGGCGTGGCGTCGGAGGCCAGGATCGCAGTCGCCGGATCGCCGGGGATGAACTGCAGCAGGCTGAAGATGACCACCGAAGCCACGAAGAGCACCACGAGTGCCGTTGTGGCGCGGCTGAGGAGATATCGGGTCACAGTTGGTCCAGTCTGCCCCCATCTCGATGCTCTTCTGTGAACGAATCACCCGGATCCGCCGAAAGAATCCCGCTGATCTCAAGGGGGTTGCTGATCCCGGTGGGGGTACTAGGAACAAGAACGGGTCAGAGGGATCACCACCACGGAGGAGATACCACAGGATGAGCGCCGGATTCAGCTGGGCGGCATGGCACAACGACTATGCCGACCCCACCTCCGAGCTCTCCCACCGCCTCGTACACGTACAACGCCGACTTCGCGACGCGCTCGATGCGGCGCCTCCGGGTCCCATCCGGGTGGTGAGTCTGTGCGCGGGGGAGGGACGCGATCTGTTGGGTGTGCTGCCGGATCACCCGCGTCGCGATGACGTCCGGGCCCGTCTGGTGGAGGTCGATCCGGAGATCACCGAGCGGGCCCGCGCGGTCGTGGGCGCGGCCGGCCTGACCCAGGTGGAGATCGTCACCGGGGACGCCGCCATACCGGCGGCCTACGAGGGGCTGATTCCCGCCGATATCGTGCTGGCGTGTGGCATCTTCGGCAATGTCGATGACGAGGACATCAGGAACACCATCCGCGGCCTGCGCCAGTTGAGCCGCCCGGGCGCGACGGTGCTCTGGACCCGCCACCGAAACCCGCCCGATGCGACGCCGACGATCCGGCAATGGTTCCGCGAGCACGATTTCGACGAGGTCGCCTTCGACTCCGAGGAGAATTTCAGCTTCGGAGTGGGAACCCAGCGTTTCATCGGCGAGACAGCACCCTTGGAGCCGGACGCACGACTGTTCCGGTTCCGCACCCGCACCCACTGAGAGGAATCCATGAGCGACCACATCTACCGTGTGATCGAGATCGTCGGCAGTTCCAGCGACGGCGTCGACGCTGCGATCACCAACGCGATCTCACGGGCGTCCAAGACGCTGCACGGGATCGACTGGTTCGAGGTTTCCTCGATTCGGGGTCACGTCGAAGATGGTGCGGTAGGCCACTTTCAGGTGACGTTGAAGGTGGGCTTCAAACTCGACGAGAAGGACTGAGGCGCCCACGCTCGGGCTTTCGGTGCTCAGGGTGCCGCCAGCGCTTCTGCGGTGGTGCGCACGTCGCGATAGAGGGCAGGCAGGTCGGCGACCGAACACCCCGGTTGAGCGCGCCAGTGGTCGAACGTCACCCGCAGAATCGCCGTCGCGATCTCCGCGATGAGCCGGCTGGTCAGCGGTTGATCTCCGGGGAGCCGGGCTTCCAGCCGCACCCGCAGGCGTTCCATGCTCGCCAGTTCGCGCGCGGCCACGGCATCGCGCAACGCGGGCTCGGCACTGATCAACCTCTGCAGGGTCACATACCGGTCGGCCTCGTCCTGCGCCAGTTGGTCGATCTGGCGCTCGTGAAAGGTCAGTAACGCCTGGAGTGCGCCGTGGGGATCCGGCGGCAGATCCAGCGAGTCGATCGCCTCGTCGAGGGCGCGGTAACCGAGCAGCACGGCGTCCTCCTTGGTGGCGAAGTAGCGGAAGAAGGTCCGCTGTGAGATACCTGCGGCGGCAACGATCTCGTCGACCGTCGTGGCCGAGAAGCCTTGACGTTCCATCAGCGCCAGTGCGGCGTGGTACAGGTCCTGTTCGGTGGCCAGGCGTCGTCGTGTGCGTAGGTCCTGCGTCGTGTCCGCCATACCCGTCCCCTGCCGTCGAGGTCCCCGCCTGCTACCGTAGCTGACAGTAACTGCCAAGGCGCGTGTTGGTGCCATGATGGCAGGTCTTGTACATCGAATGGGTCTGGGGTGGGTGGAGTGCTGACGCGTGGTGGCTGACGAACACAGCGTCCCGGCGACCGCAGACAGCGACAAGCTGCCGGCCGGGGTGCCGAAGCTGATTGCGCTGCTGCTGTTGTCGACGTTCCTGGTGATCCTCAACGAGACCATCATGGGAGTCGCGCTGCCAAAGCTGATGGTCGAATTGGACATCACGGCGTCGACGGGGCAGTGGTTGACGACGGCTTTCATGCTGACGATGGCAGTGGTGATCCCGATGACGGGCTCCATCCTGGACCGCTTCACCACCCGCACCGTGTTCGTCACGGCTGCGTCACTGTTCACGGTGGGCACGCTGTTGGCCGCTGCCGCACCGGGATTCGGTGTGCTGTTGCTCGGCCGGATCGTGCAGGCAGCGGGAACGGCGTTGCTGCTGCCCTTGCTGATGACCACCGTCATGACGTTCGTTCCCGAGTCGCGGCGCGGCCGGATGATGGGTCTGATCTCGATCGTGATCGCGGTGGCCCCGGCGATCGGACCAACGGTGTCCGGGCTCATTCTCGACAGCCTGGGCTGGCGGTGGATGTTCATCGTCATGCTGCCACCCGCCCTGGTGGCGTTGGCCTTGGGAATCGTGTTGGTGCGCAACGTCAGTGTCACCCGTGCGGTGCGATTCGATGTGTTGTCGATGAGCCTGTCGGCGTTGGCATTCGGCGGTTTGATCTTCGGGCTGAGCAGTATCGGCGAGTCCAGTGAAGGGCATGCCCTGATGCCGCCCGTCATTCCGATCGTCCTCGGTGTCGCGGCGCTGATCGGTTTCGTGCTTCGCCAGATCCGGTTGCAGCGCAACGACAGCGCGTTGATGGACCTGCGGCCGTTCGCGACCCGCACTTTCACCACCGCCACCGTGTTGGTGTTGATCAGCATGGGGGCCTTGTTCGGCACGTTGATCCTGCTGCCGTTGTACCTGCAGAACGTGTTGGCGCTCGACACCCTGCAGACCGGCCTCCTGCTGCTCCCCGGCGGTCTGGTGCTCGGCGTGATGGGTCCGGTGGTGGGTCGCCTGTTCGATCGTTACGGCCCCAAACCGCTGGTGATTCCGGGTGCCATCGCGTTGAGCGCGGCGTTGTGGGCCATGACCACGCTGGATCAGCAGAGCACGACCACTCGTGTCATCGCGGTGCACATCGCGCTGTGCGCGGCGCTGTCCTTGATGCTGACCCCGCTGATGACCTCGGCGCTGGGCTCGCTTCCGGCCCGGTTGTACTCCCACGGCAGTGCCATCGTCAGTACCGGCCAGCAACTCGCCGGTGCAGCGGGAACGGCGCTGTGCATCACCTTGATGTCCACCGGCACGGCCGCCGCGGTCAGGGACGGGCTCGACCCGGTGGCCGCCCAGGCCACTGGTGTGCACACGGCATTCCTGGCCGCGGCTGCGCTCTCCGTGGTGGCGGTGGTCGGCTCGTTCTTCGTCAAGAACCCGCCCAGGACCGCGACCAGCGAGTTGTCTGCGCTGCACTGAACGGCGGTGTGGCAGGGTGCGAGGATGGCTCGCGAAATCCAGGTCACCTACGACTGTGCCGACCCTGCCGCACTGGCCGAGTTCTGGGCCGTGGTGCTCGACTACCGAGTGCAACCGCCACCCAACGGTTTCGACACCTGGGATGCTGCGCTCGAGGCATTCGGGGTTCCCGCCGAGCGGCGCAACGACCGTTCCGCATTGATCGACCCGACCGGGCAAGGGCCACGTCTGTTCTTCCAGAAGGTGCCCGAGGGCAAGGCCGCGAAGAACCGGATCCACCTCGACGTGCGCGCCGCACCGGGACACGACGGTGACGAGCGGATGGCGGTGTTGGAGGAGTTCGCCGCGCGCCTGGTCGCGCTCGGCGCCACCCGGATCACACGGCACGAGCCGGCCCCGCCTCTCGACGGCGGGCACATCGTGCTCGCCGACCCGGAGGGCAACGAGTTCTGCCTCGATTAACGCCGGCTGGCCCGGCGTTCTGCGCCGAACGTGTGCAGCACCGCGTCCCAGCCGAGACGATCCCGGGAGGCGCCGGCCCAGCAGATATAGCCGTCGGGACGCACCAGTACCGCGGGCCCGTCGTCAGCGCGTTCAGCCTGCAGGATGCCGGTGCCGGTGACGGCTGCAGCTCCGCGCTCGCGAAGCAGTGCGAAACCGGGGGAGCGCTGCAGGGTCGTGACGCGGTTGCCGACGAGCGGGGTTCGAGTGGCGCGGGTACCCACCAGGTGATGGTCACCGGGGCCGCGCCCATACCGCAATGACGTGCCGGCGAAGGTACCTGCCACCGCATCGCGGATCAGTGGGATTCGAAGAGCATTGGGCGCCAATAGGTTACGCAGGAAACGAGCCGGGCGTGGCCGCAGGGTGACCGCCCGTGCCATCATGCCCGACTGCAGCAGCACCCGCCGTCCGACGGGGTGACGCTCGTGGTGGTAACTGTCGAGCAGTTCCTCGGGAGCACCGGCGAGCACCGCATCGATCTTCCAGGCCAGGTTCGCCGCATCCTGGATGCCGGTGTTCATGCCCTGCCCGCCCATCGGGGAGTGCACGTGGGCAGCGTCGCCGGCCAGGAACACCCGCCCGTGGCGATACCGCGCCACCTGCCGTTCGTCGCAGTGGAATCGCGAACGCCAGCTGATGTCCAGCACACCGTGATCGGTGCCCATCGCCCGGGCGAGCACGTCGGAAACCTCGGCGTCGTGCACGGGTTCGGTGTCGGGCATCTTGTGATTGCGGTCCCACACCATGGCGCGGTACCAACAGCCGTCGGCGTCGCCGCGTCCGTACGGCGCGAGGAAGCCGAAGACCTCGCGGGTGCTGCCGAGCGTCAACCCGTCACCGCCAGGACTGCGCGCGAGTTTGACGTCGGCCAGCACGATCGACGAGAGCAGTGTCTTTCCGGGGAAGTCCGCACCGACCAGCTGTCGCACGGTGCTGTGTGCGCCGTCGGCGCCAATCGCATACCGAGCCCGCCAGGTCCGGGCGCCGGCGGTCACCGTCACGCCGTCGTCCTCTTGTTCCAGCGTCGTCACCGTCACACCCCGGTGCATGTCGGCGCCCGCGTCCGTGGCGTAATCCCACAGTGCCGCATCGACATTGGTCTGGGGTGTGACGAGCACGAACCGGTAATCCGAATCCACGTGGGTCAAGTCGAGCCGGGCCCCGGCGAACAGGCTGACGCCACGAGCATGCCGGCCTCTGGTGAGCAGGTCATCGGCAAGGCCGCGCGCGTCGAGCACCTCGAGTGTTCTCGGCATCGTGGCAAAGGCACGACTGGACGGGTTGGCCGATGGACGCCGCTCGAGCACCGCCACCGAGCGGCCGGCCCGGGCGAGATCGCCGGCTGCCGTCAACCCCGTCGGCCCTGCTCCGATGACGACGACGTCTTTTTCAGTGACGTCTTTTTCAGTGACGTCGTTTTCAGTCATGACAGCGCGCCTTCCGGGGTGGGGAACCAGCGCCGGATGTCATCCGGAGTGGACGCGGCAGCGCGGTTGAACACGAACCTGCAGTGGGGCTGCAGGGTGTGTGCGGCGTTGACGATCGCCTCGAACAACAGGGTGTTGCCGGCCACCAGGCGGATACCCGCACCGATCAACACCGCGTCGTAGTGTGCTGCCGCCAGCGCGGCGCGGGCTTTCGCGGCGCCCGCGTCGCCGAAATCGATCAGGCAGTTGTCGACCTGATAGCCGGCGGCGCGCAGACCTCTCACGTTGTCGTCGTTGGCCGCACGCAGAGTCTCCCGCGTGAGTCCGGGGAACGAGGCGAAATCCGGCGAGGAGTAATCGATGACGTCGGGGTCGAGCCCGATCTGGATGGCCGAGACGCTGCTCATGGAACCTTCCTCTCAAGTCAACGGCTGATGACTTAGACCGTACGGCGAGGCGTTCACCAATGTCAACGAGTGGTGACTTATTCTCGGTGCATGCCTGCCGCCCGCGCCCGCAATGCCGAAGCCACCCGGGCCGACATCCTGTCGGCGGCGCGCGCACGGTTCGGCGCCGACGGCTATGAGCGCACCACGTTGCGCGCGGTGGCCGCCGACGTCGGAATCGATGCCGCCCTGGTCATCCGTTACTTCGGCAGCAAGCAGGAGTTGTTCGCCGCCGCCGCCGAGTTCACTCTCGACCTTCCGGACCTGCGCGGCGTCCAACCCGATGGCGTGGCAGAGGCGTTGCTGTCGAGGTTCTTCGCGGTATGGGAACAGGACACGACGTTCGTGGCCCTGCTCCGCGCCGCCATGACCAGCGAGACGGCCGCGGAGACCATGCGTCAGGTGTTTGCGACGCAGGTCGCGCCCACACTGGCGGCCGTCACGCCGGATCATTCCGCCGAACGGGCCGGCTTGCTCGGCGCGTTCATCATCGGGCTGGCCACCACCCGATACGTCCTGGTGAACCCCGCGGTGGCCGACCTCGATCACGACACCCTCATCCGGTGGGCAACACCGGTGCTGCGGCAGCTCCTGACGGGCCCGGCTGCGTGAAACGAGCCACATGGGTATGCCACCTCCCATGTGGACCACCAGTAGACACATCGATGCAGCGCCGGACACCGTGTGGCAGATCCTCATCGACCTCGACGCCTGGCCGGTGTGGGGCCCGACGGTGGCCGGCGCCGAGATGGAGGGCGGTGCGGCCCTGCGTCTCGGCGCGCGGGGACGTGTCTGGACCCCAGTCGGAGTGCCGCTACCGTTCGAGATCATCAGTTTCGAGCCCGGCCGGGTATGGGGCTGGAAAGTCGCCGGGGTCCCCGCCACCCGCCACGGGGTGGAACCCCAGGGGAGTGGCTGTCGGGCGTGGATGAGCGCCCCGGTGTGGGCACCGGCGTATTTGCCCGTGCTGGCGATCGCACTGCGCCGCATCGAAGGTCTGGCCCTGACAACCACGTAAACGCTGGATGAATCAACGTCAAATGATCGTGTTGCGGGCTGCGGGATGCCCCACGGGTCGCCATGATCGCAGGGTGGAGTCTTTTGTTGCGGTGTACGTGGACAGTTCGGCCAAGGTGGAGACCGTGCGCGACGCCGTGGCCACACTTGCGGTGCCCGGGGGTGTCTCGCAGGTGGCGGTAGTCGCGACCGACACATTCGACTGCCGCATCGCCGTCGACCTCAGCGGTGACTTCGAAGCAGCCCAGGGACAGTCCATCGCGCGGACATACGCCGAGGGACTGGAGAAGTTGCTGGGCGTGCCGGTGTACTGCCTGGCTGATCTGTTGATGCGCGACTATCCCGCGAGCTGAACCTCGACACCTGTCAGATACCGTTCGACCTCGACGGACATGCGAGGGAGGCAGCGGTGAAGGTTCTCGTTACCGGAGCGACGGGGTTCGTCGGCGCCTGGACGGCCAAGGCTGCCCAGGACGACGGTCATCAGGTGCGTTTCCTGGTCCGCAATCCTGACCGGCTGCGCACCAGCGCCGAGCAGATCGGTGTGGACATCAGCGACTACGTCGTCGGCGATATCGCGGACCCGAAGTCCACTGCGGCCGCGTTGGACGGTTGTGATGCGGTGATCCATTGTGCTGCAATGGTTTCCACAGATCCACACCGCGCCGACGAGATGCTGATCACCAATCTCGAGGGAGCGCGCAATGTTCTGGGCGCGGCGGTGGCAGCGAAACTGGACCCGATCATCCATGTCTCGAGTTTCACCGCGATCTTCCGGCCCGGGCTCGACGTGCTGCACGCCGACCTGCCCATCGCCGGTGGGTCGGATGGGTACGGCCGGTCGAAAGCACTGGTCGAGGCCTACGCACGGGGTTTGCAGGACGCCGGAGCGCCCGTGAACATCACGTACCCCGGCATGGTGCTCGGGCCGCCGGCCGGGGATCAGTTCGGCGAAGCCGCCGACGGCGTCGAGGCCTCGGTCAAGATGCGCGGTGTGCCAGGCCGCAGCGCCGCCTGGATCGTGGTCGACGTCCGTGACCTGGCTGCATTGCACGTGGCGCTACTCGAGCCGGGCCAGGGCCCGCGCCGGTACATGGCCGGTGGGCCACGAATTCCGGTGGGCGACTTGGCTTCCCTGATCGGCTCGGCGGCAGATCGCGGTCTGCTGGTGTACCCGGTACCCGATACCGCACTGCGGGTGGTGGGCAAGGTGTTCGACGTCATCGGTGACCAGCTGCCCTTCGAGACACCGATCAACTCTGCGGCCATGCAGTACTACACGCAGATGCCCGAATCCGATGATTCACCGGCCGAACGGGATTTCGGCATCGTCTTGCGCGATCCAGCGGAAACCATCACCGACACCGCGGCGGGACTGCGCAAGGTCGGCCGGCTCTAGGCAGTGTCGATGGGCGCTGGGTGGGTACCACGCAGACGTGACATCGACACTCGAGCTCACGGTCTGTGACCCACGCACCGGCGAACCGGTGTCCCGGCTGCCCATCGCCGACGCCGCTACCTGCACGCATGCGGTCAAGCGGGCCCGGACTGCGGCCGCCTCCTGGGCACGCACCCCGGCCGCCGAACGCGGTGCGGCGCTGTCCGCGGCCGCCCGAGTGGTCAAGGCCGCGTCCGACGAGCTCGCCGAACTGAACGAGCGGGAGACCGGCAAGACCAGAGCCGACGCGCTGGGCGGCGTGGAAGCCGGTGCCGCAACCCTGGTGCAGTACGCCGAACTCGGGCCCCTGCACCGCGGGCGCGCGCTGCAGGGTGGCTGGTCGGCGACCGACCTGATGGTGCCCCAACCGCGTGGTGTCGTCGTGGTGCTGACCCCCTGGAACGACCCCGTCGCCGTGGCAGCCGGCCTCCTCGGCGCGGCGTTGGCCACCGGAAACACGGTGGTGCACAAGCCCAGTGAGCGTTGCCCGAGAACCGGCAGACGCTTCGCCGAACTCGTGGCCGGCCACTTGCCGGACGGGGTCCTCGAGATCGTCGACGGAGACGCGTCAGTAGGTGCACGACTGGCCGGCGACGGTGCCGTCGACGTGGTGGCCCATGTCGGCAGCAGCGTCACCGGACGTGCCATCGCAGTGGCCTGCGCGCAACGCGGTGCGAAAGCGTTGTTGGAGAACGGGGGTAACGACGCACTCATCGTGGACGACGGTGTCGATCCGCGGTGGGCGGCCAACCAGGCAGCCCTCGGATCGTTCGCCAATGCGGGTCAGATCTGCGTGTCCATCGAGCGGATCTACGTCGTCGAATCCGTCGCAGCGGACTTCACGGCAGCGCTGGTGGAGGAAGCCCACGACTGGGCCGAGCGCATCGGTCCCCTGGTCGATCAACGTCAGGTGGAGCACGTGCACCGCCATGTCACCGATGCCCTCACCCGCGGCGCCCAGCTGCTCACCGGCGGGCAACCCCCGCCGGGCCCGGGGAGCTTCTACCCGCCTACGGTGCTCTCCGACTGCACACCCGAGATGCTGCTCTTCCGTGAGGAGACTTTCGGGCCGGTGGCGCCGATGCGCATTACACCCGATTTCGAGACCGCCGTCGCGGAGGCCGCCGACGACCGTTACGGATTGTCGGCGTCGGTGCTGACCGCCGACATGGCCCGCGCGCAGGAAGCCTGGCGTTGCCTGCCCGTCGGCACCGTCAAGATCAACGCGGTGTTCGGCGGCGCTCCCGGCGGTGCCGCCCAGCCCCGCGGGGCCAGCGGCAGCGGCTACGGCTACGGCCCTGAACTCCTGGACGAGATGACCACGACCAAGGTCGTGCACTGGGGACCTCCGGGGCCGCTGACATGACGACAGACACGTTGACCGGTGACAAGCTCAAACGCCGCATCACCGGGCCGCTGCTGTTCCTGTTCATCCTCGGCGACGTCCTGGGCGCGGGAATTTACGCGCTGATGGGCGAACTGTCGGGCGACGTGGGTGGAGCGCTGTGGGCGCCGCTGCTGGTAGCGCTGCTGCTCGCCTTGCTCACCGCCGGCTCCTACGCCGAACTCGTCACCAAGTACCCCCAAGCCGGCGGTGCTGCCGTGTTCGCCGAACGCGCGTTCCGACGGCCGGTGATCTCGTTCCTGGTCGGATTCTGCATGTTGGCCGCCGGAGTGACCAGCGCAGCCGGGTTGGCCCTGGCTTTCAGCGGCGAATACCTCACCACGTTCGTCGATGTACCGCCCGGCGCGGCGGCAGTGGTGTTCCTGGCGCTGATCGCATGCCTGAACGCGCGGGGGATCAGCGAATCGGTCAAGAGCAATGTCGTGATGACGGCCATCGAACTGAGCGGCCTGCTGATCGTCATCGTGGTGGTCGCGATCATGATGGGCGGCGGACGCGGTGACATCGGCCGGGCCGGGCAGTTCCCCGACGACACCACACCGGCCTTGGCGATCCTGGCCGGCGCGATCGTCGCCTACTACTCCTTCGTCGGCTTCGAGACCTCGGCCAACGTTGCCGAGGAGATCCGCGATCCGAGCAGGGTGTATCCGGCCGCGTTGTTCGGGGCGTTGCTCACCGCGGGCGTCGTCTACGCCGCAGTGGGGGTCGCCAGTGCCATCGCTCTGGCGCCCGAGGAACTCTCGGCCTCATCGGGTCCGCTGCTGGCTGTGGTGGATGCTTCCGGTGTCGCCGTACCGAGTTGGTTGTTCAGTGCCATCGCCCTGGTTGCGGTGGCCAACGGTGCGCTGCTGACCATGATCATGGCCAGCCGGTTGACCTACGGCATGGCCGAACATGGTTTGTTGCCCGGTGTGTTGAGCCGCGTGCTGCCACAGCGGCGGACACCATGGGTCGCCATTGTCGTCACCACGGGGGTGGCCATGGTGCTCACGCTCATCGGTGATCTGGGCACACTGGCCGAGACGGTGGTTCTGCTCCTGCTGTTCGTGTTCATCTCCACCAACGTCTCGGTACTGGTCCTTCGTCGTGACACGGTGGAGCACAACCACTTTCGTGTGTGGACGTTCGTTCCGGTACTGGGTGTGCTCTCGTGTGTGCTGCTTCTGACCCAGCAGTCGGCGCAGGTGTGGTTGTTCGCCGCCATACTCGTCGGGGTTGGAGCCGTGCTGTACCTCCTCGCACGGGTGGCCTCCCGGCCGGAAGCGCGCAGCTGATGCTCAGTCGCGCGCCAGGATTGCACCGAGGCGGCGTTCCAGGTCCACATAGGTGTCATCCCCGACGTCGTACACCACCTTGTGGATTCGCCCGCCGCTGAAGGCAAAACCACTGGCGTACTCTCTGGACACCGGATCCGCGCTGTCCCGGCCGACGGCCAGCCCCTCACCGGCTAGTGCGTAATGACCGCTCTGAGTGCGAAATTCAGCGCTGGTGATCGCCTCGTCGTCGATGTGCAGGGTCATGGTCCCCAGGGTTTCGCGCTGTGGCGATATCGAGATCTTGTCGAATGACACCCCGACGATGTGTCTTCCCGGCGCCGGTGCGGAGACGGCCAGCGTCTGCTCGGGAGCGATGCCCAGGAAGTTGTACACGAATCGAAGGTCACCGTCCTTGACGAACAACGAATAGCCGCCGAAACGTGAGCCCTGCGAGACGATCACACCCTGTGTCTCGCTGCTGAACTCGACGTCGGCGAGGATCTTGAACGACGAACCCAGCGTCCGCGCACCGGATGCCTCGGGAATCTCGCTGGTGTCCGGGTAGTAAACATAACGACGGTCCGGGGGTGGTGCCACCTTGTATTCCAGCTCGTGGATACCGTCCACGCCGTAGTCGTTGAGCGGCAGCACATTGTTGCGTTCGGCTTCGGCCATCCACAACGCCGCGAGTTCGCGGACCTTGTCCGGATTCTCTGCGGCGAGGTCGTGTGCTTCCGAGCGGTCGACGTCGGTGTGGAAGAGTTGCCAGCGGTCCTGGTCGAATTGACCCCTGTCGATCATCGGGCCGTGCTCGGTGGAGACCTTCCAGCCTCGGTGCCACAGCCCGCGGGTGCTCAGCATTTCGTAGTACTGCGTTTCTTTGCGTGTCTCGGAGCGCGCGTCGTCGAAGCTGTACCGCATCGAAACTCCCGACAGGGGAGTCTGAGGTGCTCCGTCGACGATATCGGGCATCGTGAGTCCGCAGCACTCGAGGATGGTGGGCACGATGTCGGTGCAGTGGTGATACTGGTCGCGTAGTTCACCCTTGGATCGGAAACCTCTGGGCCAGTGGATGATCAGGGGATCGGCGGTACCTCCGGCATACTGCGAGTAGCGCTTGAACATGCGGTAGGGCGTGCTGAAGGCCACCGCCCAGCCGGTGGGGTAGTGGTTGTAGGTCTCGGGCGACCCCAGTTTGTCGAGCATCGCCAGGTTCTCCTCGACCGTGTCGGGATAACCGTTGAAGAAGCGGTTCTCGTTGACCGAGCCGTTGGGACTTCCCTCTCCGGAAGCGCCGTTGTCGGCGCAGTAGAAGATCAGTGTGTTGTCCAGCTGGCCGGATTCCTCGAGATAGTCGATCACGCGTCCGATCTGCACATCGGTGTATTCCGAAAGCGCCGCATACACTTCCGCCATGCGGCAGAACAGCTTTCGCTCGTCCTCACTCAACGATTCCCAGGGCCGTACGCTGTCACCTTCGATGAAGGTGCCCGGCGCCATCGGATTCAGCTCGGTCAACTCCGTTCCCGGCGGCAGCACCCCCTTGGCGATCATCTTCTCGAGCACCCACTCGCGGTAGGCCTCGTATCCGTCGTCGAATTGGCCCTTGTACTTGTCGATGTAGTCCTGGGGGGCATGGTGTGGAGCATGATTGGCGCCCGGGCAGTACCACATGTACCACGGCTTGTCCGGTCGCGATTGCTTACTGTCGCGGATGAAACCGATCGCTTTGTCGGCGATGTCTTTTGAGAAGTGGTAGCCGTCCTCCGGGAGGTAAGGCTGTTCGACGAAATGGTTGTCCTCGATGAGTTCCGGATACCACTGATTGGTTTCGCCGCCGATGAACCCGTAGAAGCGGTCATACCCCAGGCCGAGCGGCCAGTGTTTGCGATTCGCGCCGATGTCGAAGGCATCAACCGGGACGTTGTGGTTCTTGCCCACCCAGAATGTGCTCCAGCCGGCATCACGCAGCACCGTGGCAATGGTGGCATTCTCGCGGGGGATATGACCCGAGTAGCCGGGGAACCCGGCTGCCGACTCTGCGATGGTGCCGAAACCATTCTGATGATGGTTGCGTCCGGTGAGCATGGTGGAACGGGTAGGTGAGCAGACCGATGTCGTGTGCCATTGCGTGTAGGTCAGTCCATTGGCGGCCAACCGGTCCAGCGTCGGCATCTGGATGCGCCCGCCGTAGGTGGACCAGGCTGCGCACCCCGTGTCGTCGTAGAGGATGACGAGCACATTGGGGGCGTCCGGCGGAGCCTTCTGGTCCAGGAAGGCGCCCCAGTCGGGTTCCGAGTCGCGAATGTCGACGGAGATCTTGCCTTCGAACTGTCTGCCCATGGTTTCCCCCAGCGGTGATCAGCGACTCTGCTCGGGTCTCATTGTCGGGCAGTTTCCCGGATGTGTGGGTGAGAGCGGTTGTTTGCCGACGGAGGTGTCACCGATGCCCTGAGACATCGCACCGATTTGTCGGTGGGTGGATCTAGTATCGAACACATGTTCGATGACTTGTTGGATCCGGCGACCTGCGGGGAAATCACCCGCGCGCAGA
>NZ_JBDGJH010000021.1:0-117725 GCF_057656995.1 Mycobacterium sp. Soil_C_30
CCCGGCGCATCGCCGCTGAACTGGGCCTCGCAGCCTCGGACTCACGGGTAGGAAAGGCCGGACTCGGCAGGAAAGTGTTGTACGGGCCGGATCTCATCAAAACCCCATCCACTTCTGCGCGCTGCGGGCCCATGCCCAGCCGGGCTGCTCCACAACCGGTAGACCTTCCGTGGCAAAACAGCGGTGGTCTACATGTTGAAGGCCCGAGATCACAGCTTCGGGCGCTGCACTTTCATGGTCTTAAGGACGGGCAACAGCTCTTTGCCCCAAAGCTCGAGTTGGTCGGGGTCGTCGGTGTAGGGGTGAATGATGAGATGCTCGACCCCGACGTCCACACGCGCCTGGCACTGTGCCACCACCTCGTCCAAAGTTCCGAACATGTAGGACCGTTCCAAGTGCTCGGTGTCGCGACCATCGCCAAGCACCTCCGCCGCCATCTCGTGCTGGATCCGCCGCGCGGCCACTGGGCTGTCTTCTTCAGTCAGATGCAGCCACTGGCCATGCGCGATGATCATGTCGTCGGGGTTGCGACCGGCTTCCTCCAGAGCCGCGTGCACCAGTCGCCAGTCGTCTGCCACCTGTTCAGGTTGTGCGCTAGGGCGGGAGAACCATCCGTCGGCCGCGACAATCCGACGCTTGACATTTGGGTGAAGAACCGGTTTCTCGACCGATTGCTCACCAGTCACCTGGCTACCACCGCCTACCCAGACCGGCAACGGAGCAGGCGACGGCTCGATCAACACTTGCGATAGTTCGTAAAATTTGCCCTGGTAAGTGAGCTCTTCACCGGAGAGGAGCCTGCGGCATATGTCGAGGACCTCGTCGGTGCGGGCTCCCCGCTCCTTGGGCTTGGTGCCCATCGAGAACATCTCCGGCGGGTACCACCCTGTGCCGGCACCGAGGATGAATCGATTGTTTGACATCTGCTGAATGCTGGCGATCGTTTTGGCCAGCAGAACTGGGTGGCGCAGCGGAAGAAGCAGCACCCCGGTGCCTAACGGGATGCTCTTCGTGACAGCCGCGGCGAAGGCCATGGTCGTCATCGGTTCAATCCAGGTATAGGCATACATGTTTCGCGCGCGGAGCATATGGTCGGTAACCCAGATGGAGTCAAAGCCGAGTTCCTCAGCACGAATACACCACTGCCGCAGGCGTTCTGCGTGATCGAATCCATCGTTGGTGGAATAGCCGAAGCTGGGCAGGTAGATGCCAACCTTGAGTGTGGCGGTCATTGTTTCCCTTTCGTTGTAAAAACAGCTTTCAATGCGAGTCAGGCGGATTGATCCTTCGTGGGCAGTCCGGCAGCCGCCAGCACCTGCTCCATGAGTTCTTGAGAGCGGTAGGCCTCCCGGCCGTCGGTGAGCGGTGCACGTCGTGTGCGGATGCAGTCCAGGAAGTGCTGTAGGCAGTCCGCAAAGCCCGCGCTGCGGGTAATGTCGACAAAGCCGGCGGCACGGCTTCGCATCGTGACGGTCGAGGCGGCGTGATTGCGAATGGTGGTCACTGAATCGGGTGCTATGACCCGAACAGTCGTTGCGTCCCCGTAGATCTCCAAGCGCTCGTCCCACTCTCCGGCACACCGGACTGCTGAGAACAATGCGGTGGCGCCGGTGTCGAAGCGGATCAATGCAGACACTCCGTCTTCGCGGTAGGGGTCCGGGGCCCAGGAGTGTGCCTGCACGTCTTCTGCTTCACCACAGAACCAGCGCAAAAGGTCCAGCATGTGGATGCCGTTTTCAAGCGTGGCCCGATACTCGGACTCGGCTCGATGCTTCTGCCCAACGATGAAGCGCGGTGGCGACGCTACAAACTGCGCACGGGCAAGCCGGTACACCTCGCTATAGCGGCGGTTCAGACCCACCATGAACAGGCCATCGGACCGGTCAGCGGCCGCCAACATGGCCCGAGCGTCGTGAAGCGTGGTTGCCATCGGCTTCTCGCAATAAACGTCGAGTCCGGCGGCTAACGCTTGCTCAACGTATTCGCGGTGAACATGCTTGGGGGTCAAAACCAGTACGGCATGAAGTCGCGCAAGGCGAATCATGTCATCAAGGGATTCGTACGCATGCTCGATTGGCCAGCGCCGAACGTTAGCTTCGGTGTGATCCATGTTCTCCGTGACCAGCCCGGCGATAGTGACACCTGGCTCGCCAGTCAGAACCGGCAGGTGAGCCAACTGGCCAATGGCACCCGCGCCAACCAACCCGAGCCGCACCGACGCGGGGTCAGTCATGCAATACGCCGAGCTTTTTGAAGATGTCGTAGATTCGGGTCGAGTAGGAGGCGAACGCAGCCTCATCTCCCACTCGGACTGGACGCGGGCGCGGAATGTCGATGTCGAATGACTCGACGATTCGACCAGGTGACGGTCCCATGACAACTACCCGGTCCGATAGCCCGACAGCTTCCTCGACTGAGTGCGTGATGAAGAGAACACTTTTCGGTCGCTCCATCCAGAGCGCCTCGAGGTCCACTCTCATCTGAGTACGGGTCAGAGCGTCCAGAGCGCCGAACGGTTCGTCCATCAACAAAACGGATGGGTCGTGCACCAACGCACGTGCGATCGAAACCCGTTGTCGCATTCCGCCTGACAGTTGATTCGGGTAACGGTTCTGGGCGTGGTCAATGCCCAGCTGTCGCATTAATTCGTCGGTCCGCTGCTCCTGTTCTGCACGGGGAAGTTTGCGGATCTTGCCCTGCAGCAGGATGTTGTCGCGGGCCGTCCGAAAGTCGAGCAGCAGATCGTCTTGGAAGACGATCCCGACGTCAGTGAGCGCGTCGTTAAGCGGCTCTCCGTTTATCAGGACCGACCCAGACGTTGGGTCGAGCAGGCCGGCAACCATCAGCATTAGGGTGCTTTTGCCGCACCCAGACGGACCGACGACGCTGACGAACTCCCCTGGCGCGATTTCGAAATCGGTCGGTTGTAGCGCGGTGTTCACACCTTCCTTCGTTGAGAACTGTTTGGATACTGCTTGACCAATGATCGACACGCCCCTGGTTCCGGCGCCGCTGTCTACTGTCAGCATGACGGAAGCTCCTCCGGTAGATACTCGTTTGTGTAGTAGTGCTCAATAGGGTGGGTCGTGGGCAAGTTCAGATGCTCGACCAGGAGTTCATAAGTCTTGTCCCAGTGAGCTTTGGTCACCTCGCCTAAGCCTGGCGATCCTTCCGAACACAGAAGCGTCTTATCGACCTCGAGCTGAGCAACTATTGAGTCTTTGACCGCGCCAGCGGGAAACCGCTCAGACACGATCTCGGCCGCCTCGTCGACGTTGTTCCGTGCATCATCCCAGCCCTTCAGTGACGCCTCGACGAACTTGCGGACCGTGTCTGGGTTCTGTTCTGCGTAGGCCCCTTGGGTGACCATCGATAGACCAACGGTGCCGACTCCGATGTCGCGGTACATCAGCTCGTTGATGTCTGCTCCCTGCTGGCGCAACTGGACGCCCTGGCTGTCGGCGCCGGCGGTGATGGCGTCAACGTTGCCTTGGATAAGCGAACCCACCAGCGCAGAGGGATCAATATTGGTGATTGTCACCTCCGACTGTGGCACCTCATTGGCGGCCAGGACCGCATCGAAAAGGCTGGCCTGTGCCGTCCCCGGCTGCAGGGCCACGGTCTTGCCGGCCAAGGCTGACGCATCCGTGATGTTGGCCTCGGCCAGCGACATCACTGAGAATCCGTTTGTTTGAAGAATAGGTCCGATGATGGAGAGATCGCCGTCCTGCGAGGCGACCGCCATCGCGGACGGGGCGTCGGTATAGCCGAACTGCGAGTTGCCCGCGGCCACAAGCGCTGCCGTCGAAGCGGACCCCTGCCCTTCCTGAATCGTCACCTCTAGGCCAGCGTCGCGGTAGTAACCCTTCTCGGCGGCGACCATGAATCCAGCGTTTGGTCCTCCCGCAAGGTAATTCAAGGTCAGCGTTACAGGCGTCAGTTCGGTGTCACCGGACTCTGCGCCGGTCGCCGGGGCGGTGTCGCTGCTTGCACATCCCGCTGCGGTCAATCCAGCGACGCCCAGCAATGCGGCGACGAATGCGGTTTTGCTGTTCCTCGGACCGTTCTTGGACATTGCCATCCTCCTTGTTGGACAGGTGAATTGAAGTTAGTGCGTGTGCTGCCAGGGTGTGACCATGCGTTCGGCGAACTCGACTGCGTACGCGAAC
Organism: Mycobacterium sp. Soil_C_30; assembly: GCF_057656995.1. Taxonomy (NCBI): domain Bacteria; kingdom Bacillati; phylum Actinomycetota; class Actinomycetes; order Mycobacteriales; family Mycobacteriaceae; genus Mycobacterium; species Mycobacterium sp. Soil_C_30. The sequence goes on from NZ_JBDGJH010000021.1 coordinate 4,170, forward strand.
ACCAGGCCTAAGATGCTCAGGACCACCAGGACTGCGAAAATGAGCGGGGTGTCGAGGTTGGCGGATGCGCGCAGCAAGAGGAAACCCAAACCCGAGTTTGAGCCGACGAACTCCGCGACCACAGCCCCGGTCACAGCAAGTACGACGGCCACCTTCAGGCCGGAAAAAATGAACGGCATCGCTGCTGGCAATCGCACACATCTAAAGGTCTGCGTGCGCGAGGCTCCCATGGAGCGCGTGATGTAGAGAAGCCGTGGATCGAGCGCTTTGAAACCCGTGAGCGTATCGACCAAAATAGGGAAGAAACACAGCAGGAACGTCAGCAGGATCTTGGGCAGCATTCCGACCCCGAACCACACTATGAAAAGCGGCGCAACCGCGATCTTGGGGATGGTCTGCAGTACGACAATCAAAGGGTAGAGAGCGATCTCGACCATGCGCACCGAGGCAATCAGGTACGCAAGTGGCACGCTGACCACCGCGGCAAGTAAGAAACCTGCCAGCACCTCAGATCCGGTCACGAGAGCGTTATCCCACAGCAGCGGCAGTTGCGCGAAGAACCGATCGAAAACCTGCACCGGGGACGGGAGAATGTACTGCGGTATGTCGAAGAGCATCACGACCAGATGCCACAGGGCAACCGAAACCGCGAAAGCAGCGGCGGGAAGTCCTACACGGGTCGCTACAGATGTTCGACCGCTCGGCCGTGGCGGCGCTGTAGCGGTTCGGGCGTCGGGCGCTTTGGCAGCGATAGTAGTTCTGGCGCTCATCGTGAGTCTCCGGTCGTTGAGGTCGTCTGTATTGCAGTGCGCAGCATCGATCACAAGATCGACGCCCCGCGCCGGAATCCTCTAAAGGACCCGGTAAGTCTTGTTCTGCCAGAGGTATTCGCACTCAAGCGAACACCTGCGGTGATCGCGTCGGCTCGCTGTTGGCCGGCGATCTGCTCAAGAGCAGGTGCTCGCCCTCGAGAACTTCGGTGTCGGCAGGCGCTACGGTGCCGCGGTCACCGCGGTTGCCGGTCTCCGGGAGTGTGGTGTAGACGACCAGGCAGATAGCGACGATAACCAAAGGCGGTGTGAGGGCGATGATCAGAGAGCCGACCGCCATGCCGGAGACGCACAGCGTCAAGACAAACCGTCGGCCGAAGCGGTCGGCGAGCGGGGAGATGATGATTCCGCTCAGTGGACGAACGACGAAACCGATCGCGTAGGTCAGAAGGGCTGCCATCAGGGATGCGAACGCCGAGTCGCTGGGGAAGATCTGAGACGAGAACACCGCTGCCAGAAGGCCGTAGATGTACCAGTCGTACCACTCCACGAAGTGGCCGACTGTGCCGGCGAGCATGTTGACGGGGCGTCGTGTGTGTTCGGGCGTCTTGGGGGAACTCGAGCTATTCGAAGCGCCGACGGCATCTTCAGAGCTGATCATGAGCTATCCTCACTAACGGGTGTTGGGCGGTCGAGCACTCTTCGCGGGCAGCTGACTGCGGGCATGCCAAATCAAGTTTCATGCAGGGTGTTTCACCAGATCTGACGTGACGTGTCAGGCTTGGTCCCGATGACCTCCTTCGGGGCGACTGATGATGGGCCGATGACTATTCGACGAGGCTGCGGTCAGCGCTCATCGTTGGACCGCATTTGTTGCATGACTCGCCCAATGGCGGCCAGGTTGTTCTCGTGTCGGAAGCCCCGCGGCTTCTAGGATTTGGTCGAGCAGCCGCTGCGTCGCAATCGCGTCGCGCGCAGACGTCAACGGCGGCTGTCGGTCGACGATCCGATCGAGGAAGTGGTACACGGCTTCGGCGAAGCCGAGGGTCTCGGTGGCAGTGGCCCAGCCGAACGCCTCCGCGCTGAGTTCGCGGCTGGTGGTCCTGCCGTCGACGGTGATCGAGACAGACTCTGGCGCACGCACTTCGGCGGAGCGCCCAGAGCCATAGGCGTCGAGCTTCTCGCTCCACGCACCGGCGGTGCGCGCTGCCATCAACACACCGGTAGCGCCAGAGTCGAAGCGGACCATGGCTGCGGTGCCGTCTTCCTCCCATGGATCGTCGCCCGCGGCGTGCGCGGTCACCCCGACGGCTTCGCCGCCGCAGTACCAGCGCAGCAAGTCGACCATATGGATGGCGTTCTCGAACGTAGCCCGGTACTCCGACCCGGGCCGGTTCTTCTGAGCGATGCAGAACGTGGCTCCCATCGCACCGAAAACTTCTCGCCCAGCCACGTAGACGGGCGCGAAGCGACGATTGAAGTCGACCATCAGGATGCGGCCTCGTTCGTCGGCGAGGTCAGCCAGGCGCTGCGCCTCGTCGACGGACGGCGCGAGCGGCTTTTCGCAGAAAACGTCGACATCGCGGCGCAAGCAGGCCTCGACAGCGTGGGCGTGCTCCGAGCGCGGGGTCAACACGAACACCGCGTCCAGGTCCTCGGCCGCGAGCATCTGCTCGACCGTCGTATACCCTGCGCCAAAACCCCAGCGGCGCATCAACGGCCCGGGGTCCGAGCGGCGCGAGACAAGAGCAGCCAACTCGACGTCATCCCGTTTGACCAGAGTCGGCAGCTGCGCGATGGTGGCGATGTTGCCCGCGCCGATGACTCCGACCCGCGTCTTTGCCGGCGCGTTCATCGCGCACCCTCCGCAACGGCCTTGGGAGAGAGAATGCCGCGCAGCGTTAGCGCAGCTCGCGGGAAGCCGATGCTTGGATCAGGTAAATCATCTGGGTGCCAACGATATTCGTATTCGAGGGAAAGAACGTCGTCATAGCCGAGGGCAGCCAGAGCCGACAGGATATCCGCCCAGGGCACCACGCCGTCGCCGATGACGCGCGAGCGCACCGCTCGCTCGGAGGCCGACACCCGCGCAGTCTCAGTGGCGCGGAACGGCGCGTCGGGGTCGGTGAAGACGAGATCCTTGACGTGCACGTGACCGACCAGATCTCCCTGAATACGCAGCGCTTCGTCGTAGGGCTCGTCGTGGGCGAACGTCAGGTTGGCCTGGTCATAGAGAACCCGTACCGCATCGTGGTCCACCTCGCGCACCAGTCGCGCCGTCTGGGCCGCCGATTGCGTCATTGTCCCGAAATGGTTTTCGACGCAGAGGCGTACCCCCGCCGCTGACGCCTCGGGCGCCAGCGTGCGGAGCGCCTCAACGAGCCGGTCCCAATGTGCTGCGTGGTTGTGGTCGCCCGGATGCCACGACCCCGCATACACCCGGAGTCGGTCGGCGCCCACGAGCTGGGCGATCTCGATTGCACCGCGGAACTCGTCGATCGCCGTCCGCCAGGGGCCGTCCTCGACAGCGTTGATTCCCGTGGTGTACGGCGTCAATCCGATGATGGGGATCCCCGTGTCATCGGCCGCCCGCCGGGCCTCCTCGGCTGCGCGCCGGTCTTTCAGGGGCAGTCCCGAGCGATAGTCGTCCTGATAGATCACCTCAGCGGCGTCGAGCCCGGCGGCCGCGAAGAGCGCGAGCGCCTCCGGGACTGTCCGTTCCGGGGTTCCGAGGGTATGGCCTGCGAGACGCATGGTCACTGGTCCTTCCTGGTGGTGTCATTGGCAGCCCGGAGCCAGTCAGGGGGACCGACCAGAGCTGGCGGGTCGGCGATCCTGGAGCGGTCGACGAGCTCCATCAGCAGTCCCCACGGCGTGAGGAAGTAGCTCCACCGATTGCCTGCGACGCGTGGGCTGTCGCCGCCCACCTCCTTGCGGTCGCCGAGCAGGCGCACGCCGGGAATGGTGGCAAGGACGCGCAGTGCCGCGTCCACGTCGTCGACCACGAAGCAGAGGTGGTGTCCGCCAGCGTCACTGTGCCGGGGGTGCTCGGCGCGGCGGTCGGAGCTGTTCCACTGGAACAACTCCACGTTCAGGTTCGGCGGCATCCGCAGCATCGCCAGAGTCAAAGCCGCATCCTGCGGTACGTCAAAGTTCTCTGGCATGAAAACGGGGTCGGGCCCGCGGGTCGAGCGGTACAACTCTTGGGCACCCAGCGCTTCGACGAAGAACCGGACGGCCTCGTCGAGGTCGGGAACGGTGAATGCAGCGTGATCGGCGTACTGGAGGCCAGGGACGCGGGGCAGCTGCCCGGCGGTATGCGATGTCATGCGTGCAGCCCTGCCGTAGAAGCCCGCACCAGCAGCTCCGGTGTCAGTACGACATGCTCGACCGATCCGCCTGCTGCCTTCTCAGCCAGATCCATTGCAATACTGCCCATGTCGGCGATCGGCTGCCGGATCGTGGTCAACCCGGGGTTGAAACGCCCGCCCAGGCTTAGCCCGTCGAAACCAATAACCGAAACATCCTCAGGGACCCGCAGACCTCGAGCGGCGAGGGCAGAGATCACTCCGAAAGCGGTCATGTCGTTCGCAGCGATGATCGCGGTGGGCCGGTTGGTCATGGCGACGAATTGTGCTCCCGCTCGCTCCCCCGCTTCGGTATCGGCGCCGCCGTCGAGAACCACCGGGTCACCGCCGGCCAGGTCGCGATAGGCATCCATGCGTTCGTGGGCTGTGTGCGAACCGGATATCCCTGAGACGTAACCGATCCGCAGGTGGCCTAGGTCGCGCAGATGCTCGAACGCGAGTTCAATGCCGCGACGGTTGTCGACGGTAACGCTCGGCACGGTCGCGTGCTCGTCCACCCGGTCGATGACGACCACGCGCTGCCCGAAGTCGAAGCTACCCAGCGCGTCGAGGTCTACGCGCGTCGACGGCGCGACGATGCCGAACGGCGCGTACAGCGCTTGCATCGCAGTCAGATAGCCGGCGGTCTGCCCAGCATCGCCGTTGGTGACACAGAGCACCAGCTGGTAGCCACGGTCGCCCGCAGCCTGCGTCATTGCATCGGCGAGTTCAGCGAAGAAGGGGTTGGTGACGTTGGGCACGATCAGCGGAACGAAGGTGCTCGTCTTCCGACTCAATGCCTGGGCGAGGGGATTCATCGTGTAGCCGATTTCCTGCGCGACACGCAGAATATGGTCCCGGGTCTCGGCCTTGACTGCTTCTGGTCGCGAGAAGGCGCGCGACACCGTCGAACGGTGCACACCGGCCGCTTTGGCGACGGCGTCGATGCTGTGATTAGCCATGGCGTAATCCTTCTCGCTCGGTCTCGTAGACATGCCAGATGATTCGCATGACATCCTCGAGTTCGCCCAAGGACGGCAATCCGCGAAACCCTTCGCGCAGTGTGCGCGCGACCTTTCTCACGAACGGGTCGTACAACGGGTCACTATCCACGTCGAAAACGGTGCGCGACGTACGACCATCGAGTGCCGTGTACGAGGCCGAGCCATCGGATTCGACGGCAGCGAATCCCGCATCGCCCGCGGAGGAATAGCTGCAATAGCGCTGGAGCTTCGAGTGCGGGAACGCGTACCCCACCTCGACGATGGCCTCCCGGCCGTCCGGCGTCGTCAACACCAGAGTCGCGTGATCTTCTACTTCCCCCACGTGCATGGCCGACGACAGCGTCGCGCTGACAGTGGCGGTCGTATTGCCAGTGCGCTGAAGAAAGAGGTCGGCGAAGTGCGGGCCCAGGTTTGCAAGGCAACCGCCGCCGGCCCTCTCAGGGTCACGCATCCACGAATTGCCATTGCGGTCGTAGCGCTCCGGCGGCCCGGCGATGAACGAGAGTCGCTGGTAAATCGGTCGCCCAGCTTTGGCGAGCCAGTTGTCCACCGGACCACCACGCTGGATCAACGGCACCGTGGCCGGGACCCGCGCTTCCTCAGCGGCGCGCCTCACCTCCTGCAGCTCGCCCAGCGAAGTGCCGAGCGGCTTCTCGACCACAAACGGAATGCCGCGTGCGATCAGCGCTAGGCAAATCTCGGCCATCTGGTCGTGCGGGCTGAAGACATACGCGAGTTCTACGTGCGGTATGTCGAGCAATTGCCGCCAGTCGGTGTCGACGGGACAACCCCACAGCTCAGCTAACTCACGCACCCGGTTGGGGTCGTCGTCGCAGACCCCAACGACGGTGTGCACCGCGGCGATCGCTGCGGCATACAGCGGAACGTGCCAGTGCGAAGCTCCGAAGACGACGGCCCGTGCGCGACTCACCACGACACCAGCCGACCGGGGACGCGGAAAGTGCCCTTGAGCTGCTCTTTGAGTGGGCACATGATCGCTCCGTTCCAAAATGAGACCGGTTGCTGCGACCGGTTGCATTTCAAGCTACGAGAGTGAGAGAGTGTTGTCAATCACATCTTCGAACTGAGGGGTTCACATGCCTGCCAAGCTCGAGACACTGCGGACAATCGATGAATCCGGCGCAGTCCTCATCGTCCGGCTACCCGATGCCGACACCGCCGAGCGCGTCGCGCATGCCGCGGTCGAAGGCGGCTTCCGCGCGCTGGAGATCACGCTGTCCGTTCCTGGAGCGGTCGATCTCATCCGCCGACTGGCCCACCAGTACGACTCAGAGCAGGTCGCGGTGGGCGCGGGAACCGTCCTAGACGGGCACGCAGCCTACGAGTGCATCCGGGCCGGGGCGAAGTTCCTGGTCAGCCCGCAGCTCAACCGCGAGATGATCCGCGTCGCAAACCGATACCAGGTTCCGACGATCAGTGGGGCGTTCACCCCGACGGAACTGCTGGAATCCGCCGAGGCTGGGGCAGACATTCTCAAGCTGTTCCCGACCGAGGGCGCGGGCATTCCCTACACCAAGGCTGTGCTCGCACCTTTCTCGCACCTACCGATCATGCCCGCTGGCGGAGTCACCGTGGGGAACGTCGCGGAGTGGTTCGCCGCGGGAGTCGTCGGCGTCGGCGTCGGTAGCGCGGTCACCAAGGCCTGGCAACCCGACGGCGACTACACCCGGGTGACCACGGCGGCCCGCGACTTCCTCGCCGCCGTACGAGACGCGCGCCGGTGAGTCAACCGAGGCTGATCGCCGTCATAGGTAGCGCCGGTTCCGGCAAGTCGACGGTCGCACAGCGCCTCGCCGTCCGGCACCGGGCGGTCTACCTCGACAAGGACGCGATGAGCGCCCGCTTCGTCGAAGCTGCGTTGGTAGCAGCCGGCTACGACCCGGGCGATCGAGAGTCGAACCCCTTCTACCGCACACACATACTGCCCCTCGAGTACGACTCACTCCTCGATGTCGCCGGCGACAACCTCCGCATCGGTCGATCGGTGGTCCTCGACGCACCGTTCAGTCCGTACCTCGATGACCCCGACTTCATCCGCGAGTCCGCGCGTCGGTTCGACTGGCCGCCCGTCGACGTCGAAGTGGTCCGTGTTCGTGTCTCACCCACAACGCTGCAACACCGCCTGCGCGAGCGTGGCCTGGAACGGGATCGCTGGAAGCTTGCCCACTGGGATGAGTACTGGGCCGAGCACGGTGCGCGCCCGTGCTCATGGATCGACGTGCGTCTGACGGAGTTTTCGAACGACGACGTCGGGTCTGAACCAACGCCGTGAGCGACACCGCTCCGTACGCCAAAGACTCTGCGTCCGACTAATACTCGATCTGCGCGACCTCACGCACTTCATCCGGTGTAGCCGTACCGAAACCGAGAAACTCTAAGTTCGCCGGCACCTGTTCGAACAACATGTCCACACCCACCTGAGTCTCACAGCCGCGTTCCCGAGCGGCCCGCAGAAACGGTGTCACCTCCGACTTCATCACCACCTCGCCGACGAAGGTAGTCGAGGCGAGCAGGCTCATGTCGATCGGCAGCGGATCGCCGTCGTTCATACCAAGCGGTGTGGCATTCACGACGAGGTCGTAACCAGTCGGATCGGCTGACCCCGTGCGCACGGCGAGCTCGGGATAGTGTTCAGACACTCGACCGCCGAGAGACTCGGCCGCACCATCCATCGCATCGACCAGGCCCATCCCCGTCACGCCCGCCGCCGCCAGTGACGCCGCTATCGCTGACCCGACTCCGCCTGCACCGATGATCAAGGCACTAGTCTGTGCAAGTTCACGGCCCTTGCGGGGAACACCTCTCACGAAGCCCTCACCGTCGAACAGGTCGGCGACCAGACTTTCGCCCTCGCGCTTCCGCAAGACGTTGGCCGCGCCCGCGATCCGAGCCGTCGGGCTCACCTCGTCGGCGAGCTCGATCGCCATCCTCTTGTGCGGCATCGTCACCAACGCACCACGAATATTGGTGAGCTTGGTCAACTCTCGCAGGAAACTTGGGAAGTCAACGGCCCGCACGCCCATCGCAACCACCACCGCATCAATGCCGGCCTTCTCGAAGAACGGGTTGTAGATCATCGGCGATTTGAATGTCTCCGTCGGAAAACCGAGGTGAGCAATCAACGGCGTTTTACCCGAGATCACGATGCAGAACTTTTTCCGCTCTCAGCCAGGTAGGCGGTGAACACGACACCGCGACGAGCGTACCGGCAGGCGAACCTATCGAATGTCACTTTTGGAACGCGCCGCTTCCCCGGTCGCCCATTGGTTACTGTGCCGCCGCATCGAGGTGATGGTCGATGAGTACTGCCAGGTGCGCTCCGACGTCGTCGAGCGCGGTGACGGATTTCTGAGCCACCGACATGAGCACAGCGCCCTCCACCGCCGCCAGGATCGTGTTCGACAGGGTCAGCGCCGTTGCCTCGTCGAGGCCGTGGCCGAGAAGCGACACGCTCAGTGTGGTCTGCCACCTGGTAAAGGCCTCACCCGCGAGGTCGGCGACTGCCGGGGACGAGGAACGCGACAATCCCGCCGCAGCGACGGGGCAGCCAGCGGTGAAATCGCTGCCGGCAACGACACTCTTCCACTCGGCGATGAAGGCAGCCAGCGCATCCTGGGGCGTCGGCAATTCCACGTACGTGGCGATCTGTCCGTCGATGAAATCACTGGCAACCCGGGTGGCTTCGGCGACCAAACCTGACTTGCCATCCGGGAAGTTCAGGTAGATGGACCGGCGGGACACATGACCCTGCTTGAGGATCTCGGCTACCCCAGTTCCCGCCACACCGTGGCGCCGAATCAAATCAATAACGGTGTACACCAATCTGTCTCGAGCGCTCACCGCGAGGCCTTCCCCCGATTCTGACTACCTCCCACAGCGGCAAGAACCGGCGTCATCACTTGCCACTAGAACGAACGGTATATTACAGTCCTCTCGACGCTAGACCGATCGGTGTAGTTGCGGGCGGGCGCGCAGTTGCCCTACACGGAAGGTCACCCATGACGCCACGGGCACAGTGGGACGCGGTCGTGGTCGGAGCGGGTCTGGGAGGGCTGTCGGCAGCGGCATACCTAGCCGCCGCAGGACAGAAGGTCTTGCTCCTGGAGCGCTACACCACACTGGGCGGCTCCTCGCACGTCTTCGCCCGGCGCGGCCAATGGGAGTTCGACTGCGGCGTGCACTACGTCAGCCACTGCGGGCCCGGCGGGATCGTCGAGGCGATGATGCGCGGCATCGGCATCGGCATCGACGACCGCATCGAGTGGCTACCCATGGACAGCGGAGGGTTCGACCGCATCATCGCCCCCGGCTTCGAGTTAGCGACACCTGTCGGGTGGGACGCCTACCTGAGCAACCTGCTCCATGCCTTCCCGGGCGAGCACAAAGCGGTACGCCGATTCCACGGCATACTCCGTCGAATCGGCGAAGCGCACGACCGCAACGACATACACACCACCGCCGGTCTGGCACGGTGGGCCGGCCGCGCCGGCCGAGCGGCACCGTTCATGGCCATTCCTTACACGGCGACCCTCGCAGCCTGCGGAGCCTCACCGCGCATGGCGCTTGCCCTGTCGGTGCAGTGCGGCGCCCTCGCGTGCAGTCCGACGGTGTTGCCCACCGCGGCGATGGCGGCGTTCTTCCAGGATTACGTGGGCACGGGTTCGTACTACCCGAAGGGCGGCGGACAGATGCTCGCCGCAGGCTTCGCCGCAGTAGTGACCGCCCACAGCGGGACGATCCGCACCAACAGCGAGGTCGCCGAGATCGTCGTGTCCGACCGACGCGTGAGCGCCGTGCGCCTGAGCGACGGCGAACTGATCCAGGCTCCCGTGGTGGTGTCGGACGCCGACATCATCAAGACCTACGAGGATCTCGTTGGTCTGCAACATCTTCCACGCATCCTCAGGCAGCGGGTGATCCACTGGAAGATGTCCCAGCCATTGATCAACGGCTTCTTCGGAGTCGAGATCGATCTCTCCGACACTCCCAACAGCAACTACTTCGCGATCCCCGGATGGACGGACGCCAATTCATACCGGTCGTTGGCCCGCTTCAGTCACACCGTGATGAACGGCCATGGCTACACCTCCGGTGATCAGTGGGCCCGCGACATGGCACAGCGCCAGCCCATGTTCGTACAATCGTCGTCGCGACGGGATCCCTCGAACCATCGAGCGGCCCCGCCGGGCCACGCCACCATCGAGGTCCAGACGATCACCCCCGCCAGCCCAATGCTGTGGGGATACAGCGGATACGATGTCGCCTCCGGTGAGTATCGCAATGACCGCACCTACAACGAAGTGAAGAAGATCGTCCTCGACGGAATGCTGGAACGCATGGAACAGGCATTCCCAGGCTCGGCGTACAAGGTCAAACTCGCTGAGTTGGGAACTCCCGCAACGCAAACCCGCTTCGTGAACAACACCGGCGGTGCTCCATTCGGACTGCAACTGCGACTGTCGCAGATCGGACCACTGCGCCCCAACGACAGGACACCCATCCACGGGTTGTACACCGTCGGCACCAGTACCGCATGGGGCCCAGGCACGGTCGGATCAATGCTCAGCGGCGTGCACGCCGCAGGCAACATCCTCGGACGTGACCTGGTAGAAGAGATTCGCTGCGGCGGCACGCTCGCCGACTCCTCAGTTCTTCGTATATGGGACAAGGACTTCGACCCGTTCACCACCACCCGGTCGCTGCACGCCACCTGACCGCGCGCATTTTTCGCGCTGACTTATGGTGGCCAGCCGAGACTTCATCCGGAAGTCGATCTAGTAGGAGAACACGTCCTTGATCGCACAGAGATAGCGCTTGCCTTCATCGGTGCGATGCTCGGTGATATCGCTGAGCCACACCCGATTTGGACCGCCAGCGGTGAAATCGCGCTCGACAAGATCATCGTGCACGGGCGGGCCAACCTTACCGTTCTTACCGCGCTTCTTCCCGAACACGCTCCACAACCGATTCTGCGAGCAGATTCGCCAGGCGGTGCGCTCGGCCATCGACTCGCCGGCGTCGCGGGCCTCGTCGATCAGGTGGCGGTAGCCGAACTCCGGGTCGTCATTGTGGGCGTCAAATAGGGCATTGGCGCGGTAAGCCTCGATAATTTCGGCGTCGGTGATGGGGTCGCCCGCCAGCGGTAGTACGGCTGGCGAGCGAGCTTGAGTACCCGGCACGTCACCGCGACGGAGATCCCGTCAGCGGCGAGCTCACTTTCGAGCGGGTAGAGCCCGTTCCCGGCAGATTGGCCTGTGACAGATACGCCGTGACCCGGCGCAGGACTTCATTCTCCTGCTCTAACAGCTTGATCCGCGCCGCGCCTCACGCAGCTCAGCTGACTCGCCGGTGCTCTTGCCCGGCTTGGCGCCTTGGTCGATATCGGCTTGGCGCATCCACTTGTGCAAGGTCATCGGATGCACACCGAAATCAGTGGCGATCTGCTCGATCGTCACACCGTTATCGCGGTTGCGAGCGACCCGGACGACATCGTCCCGGAACTCACGGGGTCGGGCCTGGGCACAATTAGATCCTTCCGGCTCGCCCGCCCCGGGCAAGCCAACTCAGATGTCACCTATTCGTGCAGCAGACCCTTGAGTCCTGCCAGTCGATTGCAACTGCTCCCTTATCTATGCCAAGAGGTGTCACCAGCCTCAGCTGACTTAACGCGTCGCCGTGGTGCTCCCGGAGCAGGATTGTGCGACAGGCCTTTACGTCCGGCGCTTCGCCAATCCGGGCAAAACAGCAGGGCATCACTGGGCATCTGCTCTAAGAACTCACGACCATGCTCACTAGTTGGTAAGCGAACCTGGCCACGACTTCCACTCCACACCCGAAGGACATCCGTATTACCAACCGTCAGGTGTAACCCGCTCATCGCTGCGCCGAGGTTATCCTCGACCCGAGCGTCTGGGTTTTGAACTTTGATCACCTCTAGAGCCCCGCGCCGCACAGTGTGAGTGAACATCTGTGGGTCTGCGCGCGGATCCCCAGCGTCTCTCAGCGTGTAGCGCAGTCGCGGTGGCTAGACCCTAGGTCAAAGCCCGGTGACAGAGTTCGAGAGTGAACGCGAGCCTTTCGAGGATGGACCCCGCGTCGTACCCCTGGAGATTCCTGAATGAACAAATCACGCGAAATACACTCTGCGTCGCGGCACGCTAACCCCGGGCGATTTCTACCGGCGGCGTTCGTTAGCACTGCGAACGTTCACAAACCCCATGAAAACGGCCCCCGGAGAGATCTCCGAGGGCCGTTTTACCTAGTAGCGGGGACAGGATTCGAACCTGCGACCTCTGGGTTATGAGCCCAGCGAGCTACCGAGCTGCTCCACCCCGCGTCGGGTGAACACTAGGTTACTGATCTCGCCCCGGAGCTCCAAATCGTATGGTCAGAGTCCTTTTTTCGTGCGAACGCGCAGGCCCATGCGACTGACCCGCGCGTCCGTAGTGACCGAGATTACAGCGGGTAGCGGGCCACCTGGCCGACGCGCAAGACCCCGGCCGGGTCATAGCGCTCAGCGAGGGCCGCCAGCCAGTACAGCGTGTCCTCGTCGTAGCAGCGGGCCAATCGGGCCGCGTCGGTGGCGGGCGCGAAGTTCGGCAGAGCGCCGCCGGTGGACCACGGCGCCACAGCCTCGATGACCCGGGCAGCGTGGCCGGGCACCAGATCGGCGATCTCCGGGGCCAGCGCACCGATGGTGGCGAGCGCAAAACCGGCATCACGATGGCAGAACGCGCTGCGGTGCGGCGCGGGACGGGCCATCACGCCCCCGAGCTGGCGCACCTCGACGATCGCCTGCACCGACCCGGAATCCGGTCCCGCGACGGCCAGCAACGCGTCCACCGTCTCGGGTGTCAGCTCCCGCAGCAGCGCGTGATCCTCGTGCACCGGCATCGGATTGGGCGGATCGGCGTGCACCGCCCCGATGGCCGCGTACGGCATCACCGTCACCGCATCGATCAGCGGCGTGGCCACCGCCCGCATGGGCGCCAGCAGTCGCTCGGCCTCGGCCACATCACCGAGGGCGACGACCCGTACCGCCAGGGTGAACTTCCCGGCCAGCGGCGCCGGCACCTCCGGCAGAGGTGGAAGTTGCTGCAGCGCAACCGACGTCGTGACGCTTTCCGGCAGCGACAAGCACCAGCCCTGCCAGGCGTGCAGCACCGCCGCAGCGTCGGCGCCGTCGAAGAACAAGGCGCCGCCGTAGAACTCGGCGATCGGCAACAGGTCGATCTCGACGGCGGTGACGATGCCGAGTGTAGCCTTGCTGCCGCGCAGACCCCAGAAGATCTCCGCGTGCTGTTGTGGTGTCACCCAGAGGATTTCGCCGCTACCGGTCACCAGCTCGAACCCGCGCACGTGATCGGAGGACAGTCCGATGCTGCGCACCAGTGGTCCGATACCACCGCCGGTCAGGAACCCCACCACACCGACACCGGGCGCGGATCCGCACGCCGGGGCCAGCCCGTACGGGGTGGCGGCGTCGAGCACCTGCTGCCACTTCACGCCGGCCCCCACATAGGCGGTGCGGTTGAGGGCATCGACATGACAGCCGGACAGATCGCCGGTGTGTACCAGCAGCGTCGTGGGCCCGATGGGCAGCGCGCCATGCCCGGTCGACTGCACGGCAACCGTGAGCCCTCGTGCGGCGGCGAACTGCACTGCCTCGGCGACATCCTGGGCGTTGGCCGCGAACACCGCAGCCGCGGGACGGATCGGCACCGCCACGTTCCACGGGGTGACGCGCTGATAGCCGGCGTCGTGGGGCAGCGCAACGCTGCCGGCGATGCGGGCGCGCAGCGCGGCCACGGTCTGGTCGTCGAGTTGCTCACCAGTCAGGTCGGTGACGGTCATGCTGGATCCTTTCGAGCAGGGTGGTTCAGTGAGACAAACCTCACGCACCGCCCTTGGCCTTCTCTTGGCGAAAACTTGGCGGCTGCGGGCGCCCGGTTTCCAAGCAGATCAGCGCTGGTCAGCCGGCTGCTGCCGTGGTCTCCGCCAGCTGCCGCGCCTCGTCGGCCAGACCCAGCATGCCGAGCCGGCGCGCGTCACGCTCCAACGCACGCGCCCGCACGCTCACCTCGGCGTCGTCGTCCATCTCGAGCTCCAGCAGTCGGCACCGTAACAGGGTGGGTGCTCCGCCGGTCCGTTCCGCGATACCCACCGCCGTCGCCAGATCCCTCTGGGCGGCGCCCACATCACCGAGCAGGTTGTGCAGGCGCGCCGTGGCGTAGGCGACGGTGCCGGCCAGACCCACCTGACCGATCACCGCGATCCGGTCGCGGAACGATCCGAGCACCTCGAGCAAAGCCCGCGCGTAGTCGGTCATCTCGTGGTCAGCACACAGGTGCGCCAGCAGCACGTAGTTGCCCAGCGACATCCAGTTGTGGGTGTGGGTCCCGGAAAGACCGTGGTGCAAAAGGTCTTCGGCGACGGCTGGGTCACCGTCGCGTACTGTCTCCAGCGCCACCCGGACCACCGCCACCATGTCCTCACCGCCGGTGTCCGGCACGTCCCGCGACAGCAGCCCGGTCTCGGGGATGCGGCCCCTCTCCCGGATCAGTGAAGCCGCCGCCAGCATCCCGCTGCCGGCTTCGTAGAGTTCTGTCTGTTCATGCACCGACGCCGCAATGGTGTGGTGGCGTTCGGTTTCGGCGAAATCGCCGCGCCACAGTGCGATCACCGCCTCTGTCCACCGAAGCTGGGCGCGCAGCACCGGCAGCTGCAATTCCTCGCTACCGTCGATACCGGCCCGCAGATGCTCCACCGCCCCGTCGATGTCGCCGAGGTTGATGGCGGCCATGGTCGCCACCGAGTGCGCGATCACGGTGTCCTCACGAATTCCCCTGTGTTGCAGAGTTATCAGTTGTTCGACCCATTCGAGTGTCTGGGCGCTCAGCGGTGCCACGCCGGAGTAGGTGATCAGCGAACCCATCAGGGCGTCGGCAAGGATCTCGGCGTCACCGGTGGCGTCGGCGAGTTCCCGGGAACGCGCCAAATGGGCCGCGGCCACCGAGGCATCCGGGTGATAACAATGCCCGACGGCCAGCGCGGCCCGAATCCGGGCCTCGGCCGCCGGATCACCGGCTGCCAGCTCGGCCGCCTGATTGAGCACCGCCAGCAGCGGACCGGGATCCACGCCGGGAGCCAGCCACGGCCAGCCACCGCTGACCCGCAGCAGCGCGCTGGCCAGCCGCCCGGCGGTGGCGGTGCGGCCGGTGCGCAACGCTTCCAGGATGTGCCGCTGCACCGTCTCGAGTACCGTCTGCCCGCGTCCGGCCCGCGCCAGCGCACCCAGCATCGCCACGGTCAACGCGTCGCGCTCGGCGTCGCTGCGCTCTGCCGCCGGCAGCAGGTCATAGGCGTCGAGGGCGGCCTGCCACCAGCGGGCGGCGGTCTCCGAACTCCAACGCTGCGTTGCCTGTTCCGCCGCAAGCCGGCACGCCTGCACCACCTGAGCCGGCTCGACGAGCGGCAAGGCGGCCACCAGATGCTGGGCTCGGCGGGTCAACGCATCGTCGACGACGCCGTGGGCGAGCACTTCGGCCACCTTGGCGTGCAGGCGCTGGCGGCGCAGTGCGGGGAGGTCCGCCAGCAGCTGGGTGCGCAGCAATCCGTGGGCGAAAGCGTAGCCCTCACCGTCATGGGCGGGCACCACGATCCGCTCGTCGGCGGCGTCGTCGAGGTAGTCGGCCAGGGTGTCGAAGTCCAGCCGGGTGGTCGCAGCCAGAACCGCGAATTCGACCACGTCACCGATCACGGCGGCAGCCCGGAGTACTTGCAGCACAGCGGGATCCAGACCGGCAAGGCGGCGATCGAGCACGGAGCGAATGGCGCCGGGGATCTCGGTGCCCGCACGTTCGGCGCGGGGCAGCCGGGCGTATTCGGAGACGAAGAACGGGTTGCCGCCGGTCCGGTCGGCCAGCACCGCCGTCTCGGAGTCGGTCAGACTGTCCTCGGCCACCTGGTTCGCCAGTGCTTTAACCTCATCGCGGTCCAGCGCAGGCACTTCCAGATGCCGGTTACCGTCGCCGCGGGCCGCCGTCGCCAGGAAGCGGGACAGTTCAGGACCGTGGTCGACATCGCGGACCGTCACGACCACCAGGATCGGGTGATCACGCAGCGCGCCGGCCACATAGGCCAGGCAACTCGCCGAGGTGGGGTCGGCCCACTGCGCGTCGTCGATCACCACCACCAGAGGCTGTGATCGCGAAACCCGTTCCAGCAGAGTCTGAATACGTTCGTAGACGTGAAACCGCGCGGTATCGGAGTCGACCTCCGCGGGCACCTGCAGCACCTGGTCGGCGTCGGCGCCCAATGCCCGCACCAACTGGCGCATCGGCCACCACGCCGGAGTTCCGCGCTCGTCCGGGCAGCCGACCCACACCACGTCGGCGCCACGGCGACCGCCACGGGCGGCCGCTTCTTCGGCCAGGCGGGTCTTGCCGATTCCCGGGGGTCCGGTGAGCACCAGCCAGCGGGTGGCTCCCCCGGTCATGTCGTCGAGCAACCGTGTCACTGCGGCCAATTCGCGGGTACGACCGATCAGCCCGGACGCCGGCACCTCGGGTGCGGGGGTAGACGACAGGGCTGGGGCCGGGACGCTGCCTGCGCCGGTCCACTCCGGGGACCGCGGCCAGGCCGCCAGTTCGGGAGCTTGCCGCAGGATCGAAGTCTGCAGCTCCCGCAACTCGGGCCCGGGCTCCAGCCCAAGCTCGTCGTCGAGAAGCTGTGCGTGCGAACCGAAGACGTCCAGCGCCTCCGCGGTGCGCCCGGAGCGGTAGAGCGCGAGCATCTGCAGCCAGGCACCGCGGTCACGAAACGGGTCCGCCGCCCGCAACTGGGCGGCCTGGGTTGCCGCATCGGGGACCCGCCCGAGCGCCAGCAGTGCCGTCACGCGGTGTTCCTGGCATTCGGCGCGCAGGTCCTCGACGCGGCCGGCTTCCTCATGCACCCAGGGCTGGTCGCGCATGTCGGCGAGCAGCGGGCCCCGCCACAACGCCAGGGCCTCGTCGGCCGCGGTCAGTGCTGTGCGCCAGTCGCCGGCCTCGATGGCGGCGCGGGAGGCGGCGCAGCCGTCGACGAAGGCACTCAGATCGGTGTGTTCGGCGTCGAGGTAGTAGCCGGGTGCCTGCCGCACGATCGGCGAGGCCGCCCCCTCCCCCATCCGCAAAGCCTTGCGCAGATTGGAGATATAGGCCTGCAGGCTGGCCAGCGCGCTGCCGGGTGCGTCGTCACCCCAGACCGCATCGATGAGCCGATCGGTGGACACCACCCGGCCCTGGGCGATCAGCAGGACAGCGAGCACCGCGCGTTGTTTGGGCGAGCCGATGTCGATGAGGTTGTCGGCGTGCGCCACCTGCAGTGGACCGAGCAACCGATAGTGCACGGGTGGAGTCTAAAGACGCCTGTCAAGACCCGCACGAACGCGCGTGTTTGTACGGATTCGACGGAATGTCGCCGTACAAACACGCGCGCTCGGCCTAGAAGGGGTCAGCGGGTTTGGCGGTACTTGTTCATCGCGTCGTCGAGGCGCTGCAGCGCTTCACCGAACTCGGCGAAGTTGCCACTGGTCTGCGCCTCCTGCATACCGTCGAGTGCGGTCTGCACCTCACTCAGCGCAGCGGCCTTGGCCGGCGACAACGTGACCGGTTGGCCACTGGGTGCCGGCGGCGTGGCGGCCACCGGAGTGGGCACCTCGGGCTGGGCGGCAGGCGGCTCGACCGACTGCTGGGCATTCGGCGGCGGCGAGTCACCCGGCGCGTTGGCCGGCACCGCGGCACCCGGCGTCGGGGCCGGACCGGTGGCAGTGGCACCGGCGCCCGCACCGAAGATCTCGTCGAGCGCGTCGCGGACCGTCGGCCCGTAACCCACCTTGTCGTTGTACATCATCGCCACCCGGATGAGGCGCGGGTACGACGAGGCGGCGTCACTGGCGCCCGGCGAGGCGTAGATCGGCGCGACATAGAGCAGACCGCCCTGGCCCACCGGCAGCGTCAGCAGGTTGCCCCACCGGATGCGGTTCTGGTTGTCGCGGCCGATGACACCGAGGTCCTGGCTGACCGCGGTATCGGTACTGATGGCGTTGAACGCCAACTTCGGACCGTTGACCTGGCCAGGAATGGTCAGCACCGTGATCTGGCCGTAGTTCGCCGGATCCGACGACGCACTGATGTAGGCCGCCAGGAAGTCGCGGCGGAACCGGTTCATGGCACTGGTCAGCTGGAACGAGGCCGAATTGTCGTTCTCGGCAACGTTTTTCGCGACGATGTAGTACGGCGGCTGGTAGCTGCTGGCCGTGGGGTTCGGGTCCAGCGGCACGTCCCAGAAATCGGAGGTCGAGAAGAACGTCACCGGGTCGTCGACGTGGTACTTGGCCAACAGCTGGCGCTGCACCTTGAACAGATCCTCGGGGTAGCGCAGATGCTGGGCCAGCTCCTCGCTGATATCGGACCTGGGCTTGACGGTGTCCGGGAACACCTTCATCCACGCCTGCAGCACCGGGTCGGTCTCGTCCTGGGCGTACAGGGTTACAGTGCCGTCATAGGCGTCGACGGTGGCCTTCACCGAGTTACGGATATAGGAGACCTGCTTGTCGGGCAGCAGCCGGTTGGCGGCGGCCTCGTTGGAATCGGCCGTGGCACTCGACAGTGAGGTCAGCTCCGAGTACGGATAGTTGTCCAGCGTGGTGTAGCCGTCGACGATCCACACCATCTTCTTGTTCACGATCGCCGGGTACACGCTGGTGTCGGTGGTCAGCCACGGCGCCACCGCCTCGACGCGCTCAGCGGGGTCGCGATTGAACAGGATCTTGCTGTTCTCGTTGATGACGCTGGAGAACAGGAAGTTGCGCTCGGCGAACTTGGCCGCGAACACCGACCGGGCGAACCAGTTGCTGATCGGCACGCCGCCGGCGCCCGTATAGGTGTAGTTGCGGGTGTCGGTGTTGGTCTCGTAGTCGTACTCGCGAGCCGGGCCGCCGTTGCTGCCGACAATCGCGTAATCGGCGGGTGCCGAGGCGATGACGGGACCGTAGTAGATGCGTGGCTGATCGAGCTGCGCGGGTCCGGGCGACACCACCGAGCCGTTGCCACCCACGACGCTGGCCAGGAACTCCGGGTAGCCGCCGTTCTGGTTGGGATCGTTGGCGATACCGCGGACCGTGTTGGCCGGCGAGGCGATGAACCCGTTGCCGTGGGTGTACACGGTGTGCCGGTTGATCCAGTCGCGCTGGTTGTCGATCAGGCGCTCGGGGTTGAGCTCGCGGGCGGCGACCACGTAGTCGCGCAGCGTGCCGTCCTCACCGGTGTAGCGGTCCATCGACAGCTGCTCGGGGAAGCTGTAGAAGTTCTTGCCCTGCTGGAACTGGGTGAACGCCGGGCTGACGATGGTGGGATCGAGCAGCCGGATGTTCGACGTGGTGGCCCGGTCGGCGGCCACCTGCTGGGCGGAGGTGTCGGCGTTGCCGCTGTAGTCGCGGTAGGTGACGGTCCGATCGGTCAACCCGTAGGCGTCTCGGGTGGCGGTGATGGAGCGGGCGATGTACTCGCTTTCCTTCTGCGCCGCATTGGGTTTGACGCTGATCTGCTCGACCACCAAGGGCCAGCCGGCACCGATGACGATGGAGCTCAGCAGCAGCAGCACCAGGCCGATCGCCGGGATGCGCAGGTCACGCAACACCAGGGCGGAGAACACCGCCGCGGCGCAGATGACCGCGATGGCCAGCAGGATCAGTTTGGCGGGCAGCACCGCGTTGATATCGGTGTAGCCGGCGCCGGTGAAGGGCTTGCCACCACGGGTGTGGCTGAGCAGCTCGTACCGGTCCAGCCAGTAGGCGAAGGCCTTCAGCAGTACCAGGACACCGACGAGGGTGATCAGCTGGATGCGCGCCGGCTTGCTCAGCGCCCCGGCGCGTCCGGCCAACCGGATGCCGCCGAAGATGTAGTGGCCGAGCAGGTTCGCGATGAGCGCCAAGAACAGGGCGACCATCACATAGGACAGCACCAGCCGATAGAACGGCAGATCGAAGGCGTAGAAGCCGAGGTCGAGGCCGAACTGCGGATCGGTGACGCCGAATTCGCCACCGTGCAGGAACATCTGGATGCGTACCCAGTAGCTCTGCGCGATCAGACCGGACAGGAACCCGATGACGACGGGCATGCCGATCCCGATGAGCTTCAGCCGCGCCAATACTGCGGTGCGGTACCGCGCCACCGGATCATTGGGTCCGGCGGTCGGCGCGAACACCGGGCGCGATCGATACGCGAGCGCCAGGCCCGCGAACACGATGGCACCGACCACCAGTGAGACCACCACGAACACCGCGACCCGTGTCAACAGGACGGTGGTGAACACCGAGCGATAGCCGAGCTCGCCGAACCACAACCAGTCGACGTATCCGTCGACCAGCCGAGGGCCGACCAGCAGCAGCACCACTGCCACCAAGGCGATGGCGATCAGAATCCGGCTGCGCCGAGTCAGCTTCGGCATCCGCGCGGCGGGCCGCATACCCACGTGTTAACTCCCTGGTGGTCATGGTGGTGACAGGTGTACTGTGACGGCCCCAACTGTACTTAACGCCGTTGGGGCAAACGTCGGATCGGCGTCAGCAACGAGGCGGTTCGCCACCGGCTGAAAGCACTTCGAGCGCGTTCACCGCCCCTTCGAGGTTTTCCACCCGCACCATCTCCAGGCCGTCCTGCGGGTCGGACTTGGCCTCCTCGCAGTTGTCGGCCGGCACGAGGAATACGGTGGCACCGGCTTCATGGGCGGCCAGCATCTTGTGGGTGATCCCCCCGATGGGACCGACCTCGCCGTCGATGTCGATGCTCCCGGTGCCCGCGATGAACTTCGATCCATTGAGGTCACCGGTGGTGAGCTTGTCGATGACGGCCAGGCTGAACATCAGGCCTGCCGACGGGCCACCGATATTTGCGAGGTTGAAGTCGATGGTGAATGGCGCCCACGGCACGGTCAACACCGAGACGCCGACCAGACCGGAGTCCTTGTCGGGATGCTCGCCGAGAGTGATCGTGGTGGTGCCGGCGGGAGAGTTCTTCCGGCGGTAGTCGACAACGATTTCGTCGCCGGGCTTGGTGTTTTCCAGCAAACGGGTGAATTCGTCGGTGTTGGCGACCGGCCTGCCGTTGACGGCGTCGATCGCATCGCCTTCTTGGAGCTTCCCCATCGCGGGGCCCGGGTCGTTGACCGTCGCGACCGTCAGGGCCGGGGCGTAGTCGAGGTAGCCCAGCGCAGCGTATTCGGCGCTGTCCTCGGACTGCTTGAAGTCGGCGGTGTTGGCTTCCTGAACCTGCTCACGGGTCTTGTCCGGCGGGTACACCAGATCGCGCGGCACCAGCTGTTCCCGACCCGACATCCAGAGGCTCAGCGCGTGCCCGAGGGTCAGGCCGTCACGCTGGGAGACCGTCGTCATGTTCAGATGCCCTGAGGTGGGCTTGGTTTCGGTGCCCTCGATGTCGACCACCTGCTTGCCGTCGAACTCACCGAGGGTGTCGAACGTCGGGCCGGGTCCCAAGGAGACATACGGCACCGTCACGACGGCCAGCAGTACGCCGAAGGCGACTATCGGCACCAGCGCCACCAACAGCGTCATGATCCGCCTGTTCACGCCCGCAAGAGTAGGCGACGTTCGAATACGGGGATTTGGGCGCGCTCGCAACCGCTCAGCGGTTACCACCGCGCCCAAGTCACACGCTGGTTCACCGAGAGCGTGAACCGGGTGCGCGCAACCCCGCGGTGTGGTGAGTACCGTTGGAGTCATGGCTGACCTGCCCTTTGGCTTTTCATCCGGCGAAAGCAAGGATCCCGACAAGGACCCCGACAAGCGGAAGGACCCGAACTCCGGGCCCAACCCGTCGGATCCGTTCGGCTTCGGCGCGGGCGGCGGCGACTTCAACATGAACGACCTGGGCCAGATCTTCACCCGCCTGGGCCAGATGTTCTCCGCCGGCGGCGCGGGGATGGGCGGCACCGGTGGCGGCCCGGTCAACTACGACCTGGCCCGGCAGTTGGCGTCGAATTCCATCGGGTTCGTCGCGCCGGTACCGGAACAGACCACCAAGGCGATCGCCGATGCGGTGCACCTGGCCGACCTGTGGCTCGACGGGGTGACGGCGCTGCCCGCCGGTACCTCCAAGTCGGTCGCCTGGACGGCCACCGACTGGATCGACAACACCATCGACACCTGGAAACGGCTGTGCGATCCGGTGGCCCAGCAGATCTCCACCATGTGGGCGTCGGCGCTGCCAGAGGAAGCCAAGAGCATGGCGGGTCCGCTGCTGTCGATGATCTCGCAGATGGGCGGCATGGCCTTCGGCTCCCAGCTCGGACAGGCGCTCGGCAAGCTGTCCAAGGAGGTGTTGACCTCCACCGATATCGGGCTGCCGCTGGGTCCCAAGGGCGTGGCGGCGCTGATGCCCGAGGCCGTCGAGGAGTTTTCGTCGGGCCTCGAGCAACCGCGCGCCGAGATCCTGACGTTCCTGGCCGCCCGTGAAGCCGCCCATCACCGGTTGTTCACCCACGTGCCGTGGCTGGCCAGCCAGCTGCTGAGCAATGTCGAGGCCTACGCCAAGGGCATCGAGATCGACATGAGCGGAATCGAGGAGCTGGCCCAGGGGTTCAACCCGGCGGCCATGGCTGACCCCGCCGCCATGGAACAGCTGCTCAACCAGGGCATCTTCGAGCCGAAGGCCACCCCGGAGCAGACGGCGGCGTTGGAGCGGCTGGAGACGCTGCTCGCCCTGATCGAGGGCTGGGTGCAGACGGTTGTCGCGGCCGCGCTGGGTGATCGCATTCCGGGTGCGTCGGCCCTGTCGGAGACCCTGCGCCGACGCCGGGCCACCGGCGGACCGGCCGAGCAGACCTTCGCCACGTTGGTGGGCCTGGAGCTGCGGCCCCGCAAGCTGCGTGAGGCGGCAGTGTTGTGGGAGCGGCTCACCGAGGCCGCCGGCGGCGACGCGCGCGACGCCGTGTGGCAGCACCCGGATCTGCTGCCCAACTCCGAGGATCTCGACGAGCCGGCCGGCTTCATCGACCGTGTGATCGGCGGTGACACCAGCGGGATCGACATCGACAAGGCCATCGCCGAGTTCGAGAAGGAATTGGGGCGGGGCCAGGACGATTCAGACGATCCCCCTGTGGACAAGTAAAAACGCAACCTGGCGCGCCGTGTCACAGTCGGCGCCATGGTCGCGCGATACAGCCTTGATCCGGCGATGCCGGTGCTGCTGCGTCCCGACGGCACCGTTCAGGTGGGCTGGGATCCACGTCGGGCGGTGATGGTGCGGCCGCCCGGCGGATTGTCGGCGGCCGCGCTGGCCGCCGTGCTGCGCAGGATGCAGGCCAATGCCGGAATGGACGACCTGGCCAGGGAAGCGGCGCTTCACGGTGACGTCGGCGCCGACGAACTCGACCTCCTGATCGCCGCGTTGATCAGCGCCGGGGTGGCGCGGCCGAGCCGGACCGCGCAGCCGGGTCGTGCCCCGGCGATCCGGGTGCACGGCCGCGGGCCGCTGGCCGATCTGATCGTCGACGCGCTGCGCTGTACCAGCACCCGGATCCGGCAGAGCAGCCACGCGCACGCGGTGGTGCAACCCGATGGCACCGACCTGGTGGTGCTGACCGATTTCCTGGGCGTCGAGCCGCGGCTTCTGCGTGACCTGCATGACGCTCGAATCCCCCACCTGCAGGTCCGCGTTCGTGACGGGGTGGGACTGGTGGGTCCTATGGTGCTTCCCGGGCTGACGAGCTGCTTGGGCTGTGCCGATCTGCACCGCAGTGACCGCGACGCCGCCTGGCCCGCGGTGGCAGCCCAGTTGCGCGACACCGTGGGGTCCGCCGACCGGGCCACCGTGCTGGCCACGGCGGCACTGGCGCTGGGTCAGATCGACACCGTGCTGGGCGCCGTGCGCGGCGAACCTGTCCGCGCCCCTGCCACCCTGTCGACGACTCTGGAATTCGACGCATCCACCAGCTCGATTGCGACGCGGCACTGGCCTCGGCACCCGCTGTGTCATTGCTGACATCACCGGTTGCCACATCGGTGCGTGTCGGCGCCGCCCGGTCATGGATGATGGTGAGGTGGCAGACATCAAACGTGGACGGGCCGCTCGCAATGCGAAGCTGGCGACGTTACCGGTGGGCTTCGCCGGCCGGGCCGCGCTCGGCGTCGGCAAGCGGCTCACCGGCAAGTCGAAAGACGAAGTCAACGCCGAATTGATGGAGAAGGCCGCCAATCAGCTGTTCACCGTGCTGGGTGAGCTCAAGGGCGGCGCCATGAAGGTCGGACAGGCCCTGTCGGTGATGGAAGCCGCCGTGCCCGAGCAGTTCGGCGAGCCCTACCGCGAGGCGCTGACCAAACTGCAGAAGGACGCCCCGCCGCTGCCGGCGGCCAAGGTGCATCGGGTGCTCGACGCCCAGCTGGGCACCAAATGGCGTGAGCGTTTCACCTCGTTCGACGATCAGCCCATCGCCTCGGCCAGCATCGGCCAGGTACACAAGGGCGTGTGGTCCGACGGGCGAGAGGTCGCCGTCAAGATCCAGTACCCGGGCGCCGACGAGGCCCTGCGCGCCGACCTGAAGACCATGCGGCGCATGGTGTCGATTTTCAAGCAGCTCTCCCCCGGCGCCGACGTCCAAGGCGTGGTCGACGAGCTGATCGAGCGCACCGAGATGGAACTGGACTACCGGCTCGAAGCCGACAACCAGCGCGCGTTCGCCAAGGCGTACAAGGACCACCCGCATTTTGTGGTGCCGGCCGTCATCGCCAGCGCGCCGAAGGTCGTCATCGCCGAATGGATCGAGGGCATCCCGCTGGCCCAGATCATCCGCAACGGCACCCAGGATCAGCGAGATCTGATGGGCTACCGGCTTTTTGAGCTCACCGACGATGCCCCGCGCCGGCTGGAGATGATGCACGGCGACGCGCACCCCGGCAACTTCATGCTGCTGCCCGGCGACAAGATGGGTGTCATCGACTTCGGTGCCGTGGCGCCGCTGCCCGGCGGAATGCCGCCCGAACTGGGCCAGCTGCTGCGCTACGCGGTGGACAAGAACTACGACGAACTACTGCCAACCATGGAGAAGATCGGCTTCATCCAGAAGGGTGAGAAGGTCTCCATCGCCGATATCGACGACATGCTCAAGCAGTACGTGCAACCGCTGCAGGTCGACGTCTTCCACTACAACCGCAAGTGGCTGCAGAAGATGGCCGCGGTGGACCTCGACCGCGCCGCCGGTCAGATCAGGACCGCCCGGCAGATGGACATCCCGGCCAAGCTGGCCATCCCGATGCGGGTGATCGCCTCCATCGTGGCGATCTCCTGTCAGCTCGATGCGCATGTACCGGTGCGCAAGATCGCCACCGAGCTGGTGCCCGGCTTCGCGAACCCGGACTGACCGAGTCCGCCGACACCGCCGTTCGGGCACGCAAAACTGGTCTGCGCCCAAACGGCGGTGTCGGCGGGTGGCCGTCAGGCCGCGTAGGAATCCTTGCGCGGACGGCCGCGCGGCCGCTTGCGGGCGACAATCGAGCCGCGCTCGACGATCTCACCGCCCCAAACACCCCACGGCTCTTCGCGTTCCAGCGCCGCGGCCAGGCACTGCCGGCGGATCGGGCACTCCGCGCACAGAAGCTTGGCGCGCTCCAGATCGGCGGGGGTTTCGGCGAACCACAGATCGGGGTCACCGATATGGCACGGCAGCACCGGCACAGTTTCCTTTCGGACTGTCAGGGCTGACATGTCCTTCACCTGCTTCCTGGTCTCGTGGCTTTCGTCTCTGCTTCGAGATCCGGACCAGGTGCTCGGGGATTCGGTCCCCGGAAACACTCATGGCCACGGATCCGGTTGACTTCGGGTCCGTGGCCATTGGGCTGCTGCGTCGGGCTTCTAGATGAAACCTCGATCCACGGACGCGTCTGTCGCGGCGGCGGTGCGGCGCTTGCGCTGCGGCGCAATGGCGTCGACCGCCCAGGCGGCGTGAGCCGCGGGGGCGCGATGCCGACCCGTCATCACCGCGGGTGCTTTCCCGCTGGACAGGAAGACACCGGGAGCCCCAGCCGCACGCGCCGAACCGGCAATGCTGCCTACTGCGCCGAACGTCATGAAGTCATTCATCGGGGCTCCCTCCTTCCTTGCACTTGCGGTACGCAGGCCACTTCACGGCCGTGGGTCGTATGCGTTTGAGGCTAAACGGTGCCCGCATGTCAGCACAAGCAATTTTCTGACCTGCATGAACAAGATTCCGCCACCGATTTGCGTCCCGCGCCTGCGCAGTCTTTGGCCAGGGCCGTCGATACCGCCCCCACACAGGGAAAGCCTCTGCGCCGCAGTTGCTTCTGCAGGGGTGAACACTGCGTCACACCCGCGCGCGCACCAACTCCAGCAGATCCGCGCCGTATTGTTCGAGCTTGCGCGCCCCGATACCGGGAATGGCCACCAGCGCAGCGTCATCGGTGGGCAGCGTTTCGGCGATGGCGATCAGCGTGTTGTCGCTGAACACCACGAACGCGGGCACCTTCTGTTCCTTGGCGGTTCGTGAACGCCAATCCTTGAGCTGCCCCAGCAGTTCGTCATCGATGTCGGAGGCGCAGGTTTCGCAGCGACGCAACATGATTGCGGCCGGCGTGTTCAGCTCGGCGTTGCACACCCGGCAGCGCTTGGCCGGCCCGCGTTGCCGGCGTTGCCCACCGGATCGGTCCGCCGGCGGCTTCGGGGCGATGCTGGCCAGGAAGCGCGACGGCCGCCGGTTCTGCCGGCCACCCGGGGTCCGCGACAGCGCCCAGCTGAGGGTCAAATGGACTCTCGCCCGGGTGACCCCGACGTAGAGCAGACGACGTTCCTCTTCCACGGCCTCGCTGTCAGGACCGTGCGACAGTGCGTGCGAGATCGGCAGAGTGCCGTCGGCCAGGCCGACCAGGAACACCGCGTCCCACTCCAGGCCCTTCGCCGCGTGCAGCGACGCCAGGGTGACGCCCTGCACCACGGGTGGATGGCGCGCGTCGGCGCGTATCCGTAGTTCGGCGACCAATGCCGTCAGGTCCAGCTCCGGGCGGGTGGCCACCTCTTCGTCGACCAACTCGGCCAGCGCGGTCAACGCCTCCCACCGTTCCCGGGCGCTGGTACCACCCGGCGGTTCGGCGGTGAGACCGAGCGGCTCGAGCAGCGCGCGGACCACGGTGGGCAGGTCATCGTCGGCACTGCCCCGCTCGGCGGCCCGCTGCAACGCCACCAGAGCCTGGCGGATCTCCTGGCGGCTGAAGAAACCTTCCCCACCGCGGACCTGGAAGGCGATGCCCGCTTCCGTCAGCGCCTCTTCGTAGACCTCGGACTGGGCGTTGATCCGGTAGAGGACCGCGATTTCGGCTGCCTCCGTACCCGATTCGATGAGGCCCTTGATGGCGCGGGCGACGGCGGTGGCCTCAGCCACCTCGTCGGGGTACTCGCGCAGCGCCGGGCGTGGCCCTGGGGGGCGTTGACCCACCAGGTGCAGCCTGCTGCCGGCCACCCGCCCGCGGGCGTCGGCAATGACCCGGTTGGCCAGCTCGACCACCTGCGGCGTGGAGCGGTAGTCACGTTCGAGGCGCACCACGGTGGCGTCGGGAAAGCGGCGAGAGAAGTCGAGCAGATAACGCGGTGAGGCGCCGGTGAACGAGTAGATGGTCTGGTTGGCGTCCCCGACCACCGTCAGGTCATCACGTTCACCCAGCCAGGCCGACAGCACCCGCTGCTGCAGAGGGGTGACGTCCTGGTACTCGTCGACCACGAAGCAGCGGTACCGGTCCCGGAATTCGGCGGCCACGGCCGCATCGTTCTCGATGGCCGCGGCGGTGTGCAGCAGCAGGTCGTCGAAATCCAGCAGCGCCACTTCACCGCGGGCCTTGAGCGACTCGTACCCGGCGTACACCGCGGCGATACGGCCCGCGTCCTTGGGGATGTCACGGCCGGTCTCGGCCACCGCGGCGGCGTACTGCTCAGGGGTGATCAGCGATGCCTTCGCCCATTCGATCTCCCCTGCCAGGTCGCGGACGTCTTCGGTGCTGGCCTGCATCTTGGCGCGATTGGCGGCCTGGGCGACCACGGAGAACTTGCTGTCGAGCAGCTGCCAGCCGGTGGAGCCGACCACCCGCGGCCAGAAGTAGGACAGCTGCCGCCGGGCGGCGGCGTGGAAGGTCAGCGCCTGCACCGATCCGACGCGGGCTCCGGTCTGTGCGTCGGCGTCGAGCCCGCGCAACCGGCTGCGCATCTCGCCCGCGGCGCGGGAGGTGAACGTCACCGCGAGAACCTGGCTGGCGGCGACGTGTCCGGCGCCGACGAGATGCGCGATGCGGTGGGTGATGGTGCGGGTTTTGCCGGTGCCTGCGCCGGCCAGCACACAGACCGGCCCGCGCCCGGCCAGCACGGCCTCGCGTTGTTCGTCGTCGAGACCCGCGGTCAGGACGCTCTCGGTCGGCATGGGATTCATCATCGCAGCGGAGTCGGACAAGTTCTCCACCACGCCCTCAGGCAAGATTGATTCATGACCGCTACCGAACTCACCATGTACTCCACCACCTGGTGTGGATACTGCAAGCGCCTCAAGACCGCCTTGAAGGCCAAGGGCATCGGTTACACCGAGGTGGACATCGAACTCGAGCCGGAGGCCGCGAAGTTCGTGCAGTCGGTGAACAACGGCAATCAGACCGTGCCCACGGTGAAGTTCTCCGACGGGTCGACGATGACCAACCCCAGCATCCGGGACGTCGAAGGCAAGATCGCCGAGCTCTCCGTGGGGTGATGCTCCGGGCGCTGCCCGACGTCCCGTTGCGTGACCAGAGTTACACCTGGGATGCTTTTGCATAGCACTTCTAACGATCTAAAGTGCTTAGCATGTCTTACCAATCTGGTGTGTCTGCGCGCACCTCGCAGCCCGGCGTACTGATCGCCGTCCTGGCGGCCGCCGGCATCGCGGTCTCGATGATGCAGACGCTGGTCATCCCGCTGGTGCCGCAGCTGCCGACGTTGTTGAACACCAGCGCGGCCAACGCATCGTGGGCGATCACGGCCACCCTGTTGACCGGCGCCATCGCCACACCGACGCTCGGCCGACTCGGCGACATGTTCGGGCCCAAGCCGGTCCTGATCGCCTGCGCCGTCGCGCTCACGTGCGGATCGGTGATCGCGGCCACCACCAGTTCCCTTGTCCCGCTGATCATCGGTCGTGGGCTGCAGGGGTTCGGCGCACCGATCATCCCGCTCGGCATCAGCGTCCTGCGTGCCTCACTGCCGGCAGAACGAGTGGGCAGCGCCATGGGCTTGATGAGTGCCTCGTTGGGCGTTGGCGGTGCGCTCGGATTGCCGCTGTCGGCCGTGATCGCCGAACACTTCAGCTGGCACGCCCTGTTCTGGTGCGCCGCAGCACTGGGCGCCGCGTCCGGTGTGCTGTTCGCCGCGCTGGTCCCCCACATCCCGGCCACCTCTCGTGACCGGTTCGACCCGCTCGGCGCCCTGGGCCTGGCCGCCGGTCTGGTGCTGTTGCTGCTCCCCCTGTCCAAGGGCGCGGCCTGGGGGTGGACCAGTGCGACCACCCTGGGACTTCTCGTCGCGTCCGTCTTTGTCTTCGCCGTGTTCGTCCGCTGGCAGTTGCACACCTCCTCGCCGCTGGTGGACATCCGCACCACGGTGCGCAAACCCGTGCTGCTGACCAACCTCGCCTCGATCGCCGTCGGGTTCGGCATGTTCGCCATGACGTTGGTGGGGCCGCAGATCCTGCAGATGCCCAGCGAAACCGGTTACGGCTTGGGGCAATCCATGGTCAGCGCCGGGCTGTGGATGGCGCCGGGTGGGTTGGTGATGATGGTGTCGGCACCGTTGGCCGCGATGATCATCGCGCGCCGGGGCGCCAAATTCGTTCTGGTCACCGGATCGGCGATCATCGGCAGCGGATACCTGCTGGGCACCCAACTGCTGGGCAGCGCGGCCGGCATTCTCACGTTCAGTGTCGTCGTCAGCTTCGGTGTCGGGTTCGCCTTCGCGGCGCTGCCGGCGCTGATCAACGGTGCCGTGCCCGTGTCGGAGACCGCCGCCGCCAACGGCCTCAACACCCTGGCGCGGTCACTGGGCACCTCGACCTCCAGCGCGGTGCTCAGCGCGGTCCTGGCCGGGATGACCGTCACTTTCGCCGGCCACGCGCTGCCGTCACTGGCCGGATTCCGTACCGCCCTGTTCATCGCCGCCGGCGCCGCCGTGGTGGGCGCATTCATCGCGATGGCCATTCCCGCCGAGCGCCGAGAAGAGCCGGCCGCGGCCCACCTCGTCACACCGGTGCGGCCACGGGTCCAGGACCTGGAGCAGGCACTGGCGTCGGTGACCCAGCCGTCCGCCGCTGAGCTGCTGTCCGCGGCGCCCTCATCGTCGCGACACACCTGGCTCGACCGGGTGTCCTATCTGGTGCTCCGGCGGATCGACGACGGCGGTCCCATGACACTGGCGCAGCTTGCGGCGACCTTCGGGCTGGACCCGGCCGTGTTCGGGCGCAGGATCTCGGGGCTGGTGCGCGACGGACTGGTGCACACCGTCGCGGATGCCGATGATATCGCGCGGTTCACGCTGACGGAGGCCGGCCGGCGCCGGGTGCGGGGTCAGCGGGCCTACCACGTCGCGGGTCTGCAGCGCGTCACCGCCGGCTGGGATGACGGCGACGTCGCCGCGCTGAGCGGCTACCTGGGCCGACTCAACCACGGCATCCAGCAGGCTCGGCGCAATGACCGTCCGCACCGCGGCGAACCGGACACCGAACGGCTACGCCCGCTGCGCCCGGCGATCCGGCACGCGCCGGCAGAAGCGGCCACCCGCCCGCTCGTCACCGTCCCGCACGGTCAGTGGAACCGGCCACGGCAGCCGATCAGTCCTGCGCCCAGGCCCAGGACTCGATGATCTCCCGGGCGATCGAAATCGAGCCGGGCAGAAGCAATCTCGACTGCGAAGCGGCGGCACTGCTCCAGTCGCCGATCTCCAGCGCCGCCCGGACCTCGTCGCGGGTGAACCAGTGCGCCTCGGCGATCTCGCCGTCGTTGAAGGCGAACGGCTGGTCCGGATCGCCGACGGCGTGGAAGCCCACCATGAGTGACCGCGGAAACGGCCAGGGCTGGCTGCCCAGATAGCGCACATCGCGCACGGTGAGGCCCACCTCTTCGGCGATCTCCCGAGTAACGCAGGTCTCGAACGACTCCCCCGCTTCGACGAAACCCGCCAGCAGCGAGAACATCCGGTCGGGCCACACCGTCTGCCGGGCCAAGACCACGCGGTCGGCACCGTCGTGCACCAGGCAGATGACCGCCGGGTCGATGCGGGGGAACTCCTCGTGGCCGGTGATCGTGTTGACCCGTGACCATCCACCCTTGATCGCCTTGGTGGGTGATCCGTCGATGGCACTGAAGCGGGCACTGTCATGCCAGTTGAGCAGCGCCGTGGCCGAGGCCACCAGCTGAGAACTGACATCGTCGAAAACCGTTCCGGCGCGGCGCAAATCGAGCACATGGGCATCAGAGCCGTCATCCGGTGGGGCGAGTTCGGCGCGCATGGCCCACACGTGACGGCCGCCCTCGATGCGGCCCAGGAACACCGCATCCTCCGGCGGGGTGTCACCCAGTCCGGCAGTGGAGCTCAGCACCACGCGCCCGTCGGCGATCAGAACCTGGCCGCGGCCGTCGACGCGCAGGACCGCGGCCTCCGGCCAGCCCGCGACGCCGGCGTCGATGTCGGTACGCAACTGGTCGGAGCGATCCGCACCGACCCGGGACAGCAGTGGAACGTTCCGGAGTTGGAAGTCAGCCACGGTCTTCCTCTGCGTTGCGCACGTACAACAGCCTGTCTGTCGCCTCGATGGCGTCCACCTCCGGATCGCTGACCTGCTTGAGCTTGCCGTCACGCACCACGCCCAACACGATGTCCTTGAGGTGGCGTGGTGAGCCGCCGACCTCCTTGGGTTCGACCTCGCGCTCGGCGATTGCGAAACCGGCGTCCGGGGTCAACAGATCTTCGATGAGCTCCACCACGTTGGGGGTGGTGGTGGCGATACCGAGCAGCCGGCCGGCCGTCTCCGAGGACACCACCACCGAGTCCGCACCGGACTGCTGCAGCAGGTGCTGATTCTCCGACTCCCGGATCGAGGCGATGATCTTGGCGTTGGGCGCCAGCTCACGGGCAGTGAGGGTGACCAGCACCGCCGTCGGATCACTGTTGGTGGCCACGATGATGGCCGCGGCATGCTGGGCGCCGGCCAGTCGCAGCACGTCGGACCGGTTGGCGTCACCGCGGACGGTGACCAAACCAGCCTGGCTGGCCCGGTCCAGCGACGCCTGGTCGGTGTCGACCACCACGATGTCGCCGGGTTTGACATTGTCACCGACCATCGCGGTGACCGCGGTCTTGCCCTTGGTTCCGTAGCCGATGACGATGGTGTGATTGCGCACGGAGTTCCTCCAACGCTGGATTTTGAGGGCTTGGCGTGACGCGGCGGTGAGGGTCTCGACGGTGGTGCCGATCAGCACGATCAGGAAGGCGACCCGCAGCGGCGTGATCACCAGGACGTTGACCAGCCGCGCTGTCTCGGTGACCGGGGTGATATCGCCGTAGCCCGTGGTCGACAGGGACACCGTGGCGTAGTACAGGCAGTCCAGGAACGACAGACCGCCCGGGACAGGCGCGCTTTCGATATCGCGGTACCCGTCGCGGTCGAGGTAGACGATGAGCACCGCGGCGAACAGCGCTCCCAGCGCGTAGAGAACGCGCATGAAGATCCTGCGGGCCGGGCTGACGAAGTTCTCCGGGATGTGGAGATACTCGACCAGCTCGGCATCCGGCCTGGCCGTCAGCGCCTCGTCGAGTCGTCGAAGCCTGCGCCGCAACCTATTTTTGGCCACGGTGCCCTATCTTCGCGTCCGATACAGGAATTTCCGGACCGAAATCCGGCTCTCTCATCGGGTCATCCCGGCGCACGACATCATGTAACCATGAGACTGGAGACATCATGACGTCGAACACCCTCGAGAGCACCGCCGGCAAGGCAAACCAGAACCGCGCCTACCGGATGGCAGCGATGCTGACCGGTATCGGGGTGCTGCACTTCGTGGCTCCCAAACCGTTCGATTCCATCATTCCCACCGAGCTGCCGGGCAGCCCCCGGTTCTACACCTACGCCTCCGGGGTGGCCGAGGTGGGCACGGCGGCGCTGCTGATCCCGCCGAGCACCCGCCGCCTGGGTGCGCTGGCCGCCGTGGTGCTGTTCCTCGGGGTGTACCCCGGGAACATCAACATGGTGCGGCTGTGGTGGGACAAGCCCTGGCCGATGCGGCTGCTCGCCATCGCCAGACTGCCGCTGCAGTTCCCGATGATCACTCAGGCCCTGAAGATCCGACGGGAATCCTGACCTCGCCGGGCCCGGGTTCCGACCCGGGCCCGGCCAGCAACGCACTCAGCTCCTCGCGCCCGGGCAGCACGTCCGGAGTGACGGTTCGGCCGCTGCGGACATAGTGGAACACCGCCCGCACCGAGGACTCCGGGCAGCCGTGCAACGCCGCGACCGCCAACCGGTACACGCCGAGCTGAATGGCGGCCTGCCGCTGGGCGTCCTCTCCCGCCGGTGGCGCACCGGTCTTCCAATCCAGCACCGTCACGCCGCCGTCCTTGTCGGCGAAGACGGCATCGATGCGTCCTCGCACCACGTGCTCGCCGAGCGCCATCTCGAACGGCACCTCGACGTCGACCGGGGTCCGGGCCGCCCACTGCGAAGCCATGAAGGCCGCCTGGAGTTCGGCGAGTTCCTCGGCCTCGGCGGCAGCCATCTCACCGTCGACCGCACCGGGCAGATCCTCCAGGTCGAAGAGCCGCTCAGCGCCGTAGAACCGTTGCACCCAATCGTGAAAAGCGGTCCCGAGCAACGCGTTCGGGTCGGGCCGTACCGGCAGCCGGCGGTGGAACCGGCGAAGTGCGGCGGCCCGGTCACGTCCCAGCTCCACGAGGTTGCTGACCGAGAGCTGGCCGGGCAGCGTCGTGCTGGGCTCTTCGGGAGCACGCTCGCGTTCTGCCAGGAGTGCATCGACATCGGCCGACCAGGCGTCGTCCTCGTCGGCGGCTGGACCGTCACCGCGTAGGGCGGCCTGGACCAGCGCCGCTCCCCGCTCGATGTCTCCCCGGCGCAGCGAAGCCGGGTCTGCCGGCCACACCGCTTCGATCACCTTGTCGCGCAAGGGGTTCGACTCACCCTCGGACGGGGCCGGCGCCCAGTGCTCGACCACACCACAGGGTGCACCATCAGCGGCGGCGGCCTCGATGATGTCTTTCAACTCGACCAGGAAGTCCGAAGGGCCGCGAGGCTTGCTTTCGGTGGCGCCCCAGTGGTGCCCGGACAGCAGCAGGGTGTCCTCGGCGCGGGTGATCGCCACGTACAGCAACCGGCGTTCCTCGTCGACCCGGCGCTGATCGAGCTGCTTACGGTGTTCAGTCACCGTATCGGACAACTGCTTTCGGTCCGTCACCGTCGAGGTGTCCAGCACCGGGACACCATGCTCACCCAGGCCCGCCCGGTCACCGCGCAGCAGCGGCGGCAGTTCACCGGCGTCGGTGAGCCAGGTGCTGCGCGCCGCGGTGGAGGGGAAGACCCGACCCGCCAGGTGCGGCACCGCGACGACCTCCCACTCCAGTCCTTTGGCTGCATGCACCGTCAGGATCTGCACCCGGTCGGCGGCCACCGTGACCTCGGCCGGAGCCAGACCGTTCTCGACCTCCTGGGCCACGTCCAGATACGCCAGGAGGCCCGCGATGTCATTACCCGCACCGGTGGCCCCGCGGGCCGCATAGGCATCGACGACGCCGGCGAAAGCGTCGAGCTGTTCGGCGCCCGACCATCCGTCACCGCCGGTGGGCACCGCCCGGGCCTCGATGTCGATGCAGGTGATGCGGCGCACCTCGGCCACCAGGTCCGACACCGAATAACCGAGGTGGGCCCGCAGTGTCGTCAGCTCGTCCCCGAGCGCGCAGATGCGCTGGAACCCCGCCGCCGAGTAGGCCTCGGCGGGGCCGGGGTCGCAGATGGCGTCGGCGAGGCAGGCGGTGTCAGCCTCGGGTGAGGCCTGCGCGACAACGGCTTGCGGGCCCTCCGGTGCTGAGGTGGCGGCCGACCGCGGCCCCGCGTCGAGCTGGCGGGCCCGGCGCCACAGCGCGGCGATATCGCTGGCGCCCAGCCGCCAGCGCGGCCCGGTCAGCACCCGCATCGCCGCCGCACCGGCGACCGGATCTGCGATGAGTCGCAACATCGCCACTACGTCGGCGACTTCGTCGATCGCCAGCAGACCGGCCAGTCCCACCACCTCGACCGGCACGCCGCGGGCGCGCAGCGCGGTGGCCATCGGAACCGCATCGGCGTTGCGGCGAACCAGCACCGCGGCCGTGGGCGGGGGTGCGCCCAGATCGGCCGCCGCCTGATACCGCGCCGCGATCTGGTCAGCCACCCAATCTCGTTCGACCTCCACATCGGCGAACAGTGCGCACCGCACCGTGCCCTCGTCGGCGCCGGGTCGCGCGCGCAGCTCCCGCACCGCCACCGAACGGCGCCGGGCTTCAGCAGAAATCGCGTTGGCCACCCGCAGGGTGCTCGGCGGGTTACGCCAACTGGTCCGCAGTTCGAGCGACGGCGCCGGGGTGCCGTCGGCGTACGGGAAATCGGTGGTGAACCGCGGCAGATTCGTGGCCGAGGCGCCACGCCATCCGTAGATCGACTGGATGGGGTCCCCGACCGCGGTCAGCGCGAGACCGTCGTCGGCGCCACCACCGAACAATCCGGACAGCGCCACTCGCTGGGCATGGCCGGTGTCCTGGTATTCGTCGAGCAGCACGACGCGGAAGCGCTGCCGCAGCTGCACCCCGACCTGCGGGTGCTCCGATGCCAACCGGGCCGCGGCAGACATCTGCATTCCGAAATCCATGGCTTTCTCGGCCCGCAACCTATCGTGCAGCGCCTCGATCAGGGGTACCAGCTCGGCCCGGTCGGTCTGGGCGGCCAGCAGACGCAACAGCCACTGACTGGGGCCCCGGTCACGCTGGTACGGCGCCGCGGGCAGCGTGTGCACCAGTCGCTCGAGCTCGAGGTGGGTGTCGCGCAGCTGGTCCGTGTTGACCAGGTGCTCGGCCAGCTGGCCGGACAACCGCAGCACCATCGCCGTCACCGCGGCCGGAGTCTTGCCGGTGTCCAGGTCACCGGGATGACTGCACACCACGTCGTAGGCCAGCTGCCACAGCTCGGTCTCGGACAACAACCGGCTGTCGGGTTCCACCGGCAACAGCAGACCGTGCTCGCGCAGCAGCGTACCGGCGAAGGCGTGGTAGGTGCTGACGGTGACGGGTTCAGCGGATTCGACTGTGGCCAAACCGGTTCCGGCCAGCCGGCTCAGCCGGGAGCGGACCCGGCGCAGCAGTTGACCGGCCGCCTTGCGGGTGAAGGTCAGGCCCAGCACCTGACCCGGTTCGGCGAAGCCGTTGGCGACCAGCCACACCACCCGGGCCGCCATGGTTTCGGTCTTACCGGCACCGGCACCCGCGATGACCACCAGCGGGCCAGGAGCCGCCGAGATGACCGCGGCTTGCTCGTCGGTGGGTTGCGGAAGGCCCAGGGCAGCAGCGAGTTCGGCGGGACTGAACCGGACGCCGACCGGCGACGACACCGTCATCAGGACTCCTGTCCACCGTTGTGGGCCGGGCAGAACGAGCGCACCGGGCAGTGCCCGCACCCGTCGTTGACCCGTGCAACATACTGCGGACCCGCAGTCGCGGCCGCGGCCTGGCGGATCTGGGTCCGCCATTCTTCACGACTCTGCGGTGTCATCGGGTCCTGGCTGCGCTCGGTGGCGCCGCCGGAGCTGGACTTACCGACATAGACCAGACGCGCTCCCCCGGGCTGTGCGCCGTCGGGTAGCACCCCCTCGGCGATGGCGAGCTGATACAACGCGAGCTGCGCATGCCGCTGCGCGTCATCCTTGCTCACAGGCGTCTTGCCGGTCTTGACGTCGACCACCACCAGCCGGCCTTCGGCATCACGCTCCAATCGGTCGACACGACCACGCACCCGCACACCCGGTCCGTCGTCACCGGGGTTGACCACCACACCGTCGACATCCACCTCGACCCCGACCTCGGTCAGTTCATGACGGGTGTCGGCGTGCCACTGGGTGAAGGCGCTCACCATTTCCCGGTGCCGTGCCAACTCATTGCGGGCGAACCACTGAGCCTCGAACGGCAGTTGCTGCCAGATGGCATCGAGATCGGCCGTGAGCTGCGCCTCGGTGCGGTTGGGCTGGGCGACCAAGGCGTGCACGAGAGTGCCTATGGTGGAACGCAATTCACGAGCGTCACTACCCCCGTGGCGTTCCAGCAGCCACCGCAGCGGGCAGTCCTGCAGGGTCTGCAGCGTGGAGGGCGACAGCGTGACGGTGTGGCCGTCACCGCTCCACAGCGGAGCGTCGGTGCTCACCGGCGTCATGCCGTACCAGCGTCCGGGGTCCGCACCGGGCACCCCCGCCCTGGCCAGACGGGCGAGCTGCGCCGCAGCCCGGGTACGCAGCTGCTCGTCGACCACACCGTCGGGAGCGCAGACCACCGCACGCAGTTGCCCGACCACCGCGGGTGCCGACAACACCCGCGGCGCCACCACGGGCTCCGGGGGCGGCGCCGCGGTGTCCTCACCGGCGCCGAATGCGGCGATGTCGGTGAAGAACGGCGACGGGATGGCCAGGCCGTCGGAGTCCGCGCCATCACCTTCGACCGCGGTGACGACCAACCGGCGCCGGGCCCGACCCATCGCGGTGATCAGCAGCCGCCGCTCCTCGGCAACCAGCGGTGCTGTGGCCGAGACCTCCGCGCCGAGCCCGTCGAGGGTGTCCAGTAGCCGCTGGGTGCCCAGGATCCCGCCGCGCGGAACGGTGTTGGGCCACAGACCTTCCTGCAGCCCCGCCACGATGACGAGGTCCCATTCACCGCCGATCGCCTGGTGCGGACTGACGATGGTGACCGCTTCGGGCGTCTCGACGGGCTCGGGAGTGCGGACCGGAAGACCCAGGCCTTCAACATGATCGACCAGGCCGGCCAGCGACGCGCCCGCGGTCCGGGACACATAGCCGTCGGTGACGGCGAACAGCTCGGTCACGTGATCGAGATCGCGTTCTGCCCGGGCGCCGCCGGGGCCGCCGCGTTCACTGAGGGTCAGCAACCGCCGTTGCAGGCCGGACCGGTGCCACGCTTCCCACAGCACTGAACGCGGATCCTGGCCATGCCCACCCGACACTGCCTGGAGCACCGCAGCAACCCGGCGCAGCGGGCGGGCGTGGGCCGGCGCGAGCCCGGCGGGAACGCCGTCGCGCAACGCGGTGGCGAGCAGCTCACCGAAGTCCGCCGTCGCGTCTCCACCGAGCCTGCGCAACGTCCGCCTCAACTGGCGCAACGACACTGGATCGACCCGGCCGATCGGTCCGGTCAGCAGGAATTGCGCACGCTCGCCGGTGAGTCCGTCGGATCCGGCCACCAAGGCCGTCAACAACGCCCGCACGATCGCGTTGTCCGGCAACGGAGCGTGGCTGGACGGGGCCGCGACCGGCACCCCTGCGGCCATCAGGATCCGCGGCAAGCCCGCCGCGCGCGGTACCGAACGCACGATCACCGCCATCTGCGACCACGCGATGCCGTCCACCAGGTGTGCGCGCCGCAGGGTGTCGGCGATCAGCCCCGCCTCGGCGTGCTCGGAGGCCGCCAACCGCGTGGTGACCGAACCCGGTTCAGCGCCGCTGCCGGCGATGGCCCGCGCGGGCCCCGCTCCCGGTAACTGGGCCGCCACAGCACTGACCGCCGCCGCGATGGCCGGTGCGCACCGGTGGCTGGTCTCGAGGATGATGGCGGGCGAATCGCCGGCCAACAGCAGCGCCGGGTCGGCGCCCCGGAACCCGAAAACCGCCTGGTTGGGATCGCCGGCGAGGACCGTGAGCCCCACCCCGGAGGCCAAGGCGCGCACCAGACGCGCGGCTTGCGGGTCCAGATGTTGCGCGTCGTC
Source organism: Mycobacterium sp. Soil_C_30 (assembly GCF_057656995.1). Classification (NCBI taxonomy): domain Bacteria; kingdom Bacillati; phylum Actinomycetota; class Actinomycetes; order Mycobacteriales; family Mycobacteriaceae; genus Mycobacterium; species Mycobacterium sp. Soil_C_30. The sequence goes on from NZ_JBDGJH010000021.1 coordinate 43,401, forward strand.
GACAAGCAGAGTGCCGATGCGGGCGTGTTCGGCGGCCAGCAGGTCAGGGTCGGTGGCGAAAGCCTCCAGCGCCGCACCGACGAGTTCAGCGGCACCCAACGCGGGAACGGTGGCCTGGGGCGCGGCCATGCCCACCGCCGAACGCAGCAGCATCACCTGCTCGTACTGCTGCGCGAACTTGCCTGCCGCAGTCCATTCCGGGCGGCGCGACGCGCGGCCCAGCCGCTGCAGCTGCTGCGGGTCGATGCCACGTTCAGCGCAGCGCGCCAACAGATCACGCAGCTCGGTGGCGAAACCGGCGGTGCCCAGTGCGGCGCGCAACTGCGGTGGCCACCATTGCGCACCGTCTTCGATGTCTCCTTCCAGCAGCTCCCGGATGATGCCGTCCTGCTCGGCGCTGGTGATCAGGCGCGGCGGTGGGTCACCGGCGCGCTGCGCGGCCAGACGCAACACCGCGAACGCGTAGGCGTGCACCGACCGCACCAGCGGCTGGCGCACCACCGACTGGTGCTGCTCATCGGCGCCGGCAGCGAGCAACGCCGAGGTGAGGGCGGCTCTGGCCCGGGCGCCCGGACGGCCGGAACCGGTGAGCAGCAGCACCGATTCGGTGTCGGCGCCCGCAGAAATCCGTGCCACCGCGGTGTCCATCAACAGGCTGCTCTTGCCGGTGCCCGCACCTCCGAGCACCCGGACCACCCCGCCGCACTGCGGATCGAACAGTGCCGAGGCCTGGGTGGGCCACCGGGTGACGCTGTGCAGCCGCGCGGTCGAGGTCGGTGTGGTCATGACCGGAATGACACCACGGGGGTCGGACAAGTCGGTGCGAGCTGGCACCATCTAGAGCTGTGAGCGCAGAACTACACCTTCACCGCTACGGGCCCGCCACCGCCCCCCAGGTCCTGGCCATCCACGGCTTGACCGGTCACGGTCGTCGCTGGGAGCACCTGGCCACCCGGCATCTGCCTGAGGTGGCGGTGGCGGCTCCGGACCTGCTCGGCCACGGGCGCTCACCGTGGCGGGCGCCCTGGACCATCGACGCCAACGCCGCTGCGCTGGCTGCAGCACTCGCCGAACCTGTTGTGGTGGTGGGCCACTCGTTCGGCGGCGCCATTGCACTGCACCTGGCCGCCACCCGGCCCGAACTGGTCGCCGGGCTGGTGCTCCTGGATCCGGCGGTGGGGCTCGACGGAGACTGGATGCGCGAGATCGCCGACTCGATGTTCGCCTCACCCGACTACACCGACAGGGCGGAAGCCCGCAACGAGAAGCGCTCGGGTTCGTGGGGCGACGTCGACGATGCCCAACTCGACGCCGAGCTCGACGAGCACCTGGTGGACCTGCCCAACGGCCGGGTGGGCTGGCGCATCGGGGTTCCGGCGATGATGTCCTACTGGAGTGAGCTGGCGCGGCCGATGTCGCTGCCTCAGAAGGGAACTCCGACCATCGTGGTGCGCGCCACCCGGACGTCACCGCCGTACGTCACCGGTGCGCTGCTCACCGGTCTGCAGGAGCGCTTGGGTGACGACTTCGAATTGGTGGACCTGGACTGCGATCACATGGTGGCCCAGGCCAAACCCGAGCAGACCGCCGCAGTCATCCGCAGCATCCTGGGCCGTAGATGATGGCGCCGATCACCGACGACCAGGTGGAGCGGGTACGCGCGCTGGTGGCGGCCATCCCGGCGGGCCGGGTGTCCACCTACGGTGACATCGCCTCTGCCGCTGAGCTTTCCAGTCCACGCATCGTCGCGTGGATCATGCGCACCGATTCCTCGGATCTGCCCTGGCACCGCGTGATCAGGAGTTCGGGCCGGCCGGCCCCGCATCTGGCCACCCGCCAACTCGAACTGCTGCGCGCCGAGGGAGTGTTGGCGACCGACGGGCGCATCCCGTTGGCCGACGTACGTCACGTGTTCTAGAGCGCCAGGCGAACCAGTGCCGCGGTGCGGGCCAACCCGGGGAACGCGGCCGCCGTCGACCGCGGATGCAGTGCGTGTACCGCAAGACGGAACATCAATGCCCGCAACAACATCTGCGGCCATTCGGGCAAGGCATTCCAGCGTTCGATCAGACCGTCGTCGGCTTCCCCCCAGGCCAGTGCGTCGACGACGGCGACGCCGGCCGCCCATGACGTCGGGCGCCAATACGGGGTGATGTCGGTGATCCCCGGCGCAGCGGTACCGGCGAACAGCACCGTGCCGTACAGATCCCCGTGCACCAGCTGGTTCGGGCTCTTCGTCGGCTTGCGCAGTGTCGCCAGCTGATTGATGAGGTCGACCGACCGCTGTCCGTCCGCCGAGCCCGGCGACACCCGCGCACCGGCGGGCAAGGAGTGCAGCGGGCGTTCTTCCCACGCGGCGCGGTCCGCGGCGATGAACACGTCGACATCGGCCCACGGCGCCACCGGCGGTTGTGTCAGGAATCGCGGACGCTCCAGCGTGGCCGTGGCTTCGTGCAGACGCACCGCCGCCGACACCACTTCGTCATGCCGTGGTTCCGGAGTGCCCGCGACGAAGGTGTCGCCACGCCAGCCGGACACCACGTACCGGCCATCGGTCGAACGCACGGGCCGGGCCAGGCGGACTCCGTCGACGAACAGCGTCTCGCGCACTTTGGCCGACCATGCCGCACGTGCGTGGTCGGCGACCATGGAGAGCACCACTTCGCCGCAGCGCCAGCCACCTTCCCAGCTCGAACCCAGCGGCGTTGGCCGAACTCCCCCGAGCCCGAACGCCGCCAACACATGATCCGGCGGCGCATCGACAGTCATGGCGTCAGCCTATCGTCGCCGACCCGGCTAACCGGGTCGCTGATCAGCGTGTGCCGTGTTGTGTCGCAGTGATCTCCGTCAGTACGTCACTGCGCCGCCGGCCGGCCAAGCACACCGTGCGTCCCAGAGCGCCACTTACGTCAGTACGTCACTGCGCCGCCGGCCGGGCAAGGCACACCGTGCGTCCCAGAGCGCCACTCACGTAAGTACGTCACTGCGCCGCCGGCCGGCCAAGGCACACCGTGCGTCCCAGAGCGCCACTTACGTCAGTACGTCACCATGTCGGGCTCGATTTGTTTTGCCCACGCCGCGATTCCACCCTGCAGATGCAGCGCGTCGGAGAACCCGGCCTTCTTGATCACCGCCAGCGCCTCCGCCGAACGAACACCGGTCTTGCAGTACAACACCGGCGTGCGGTCGTGCGGCAGCTTGGCCAGCCCGTCGCCTGCCTCGATGGCCGACTTGGGCACCAACTCCGCACCCTGGATGTGGTTGATATCCCACTCTACCGGTTCGCGGACGTCGATCAGGGCGATGTTCTTGCCCGAGTCCAGCAGCTCTCGAAGCTCACGCGGAGTGATCGTCGAGCCCGCAGCGGCATCGGCGGCGGCATCGGAGACCACACCACAGAACGCCTCGTAGTCGATCAGTTCAGTGATCTTCGGCGTCGCCGGATCCTTGCGGATCTTGATGGTGCGATAGGTCATGTCGAGTGCGTCGTACACCATCAGCCGGCCCAGCAGCGTGTCACCGATACCGGTGATCAGCTTGATGGCCTCGGTGCCCATGACCGACGCGATCGACGCACACAGGATGCCGAGCACGCCGCCCTCGGCGCACGACGGCACCATTCCGGGTGGTGGCGGTTCGGGGTACAGGTCGCGGTAGTTCAGCCCCAGGCCGTCCGGCGCGTCCTCCCAGAACACCGAGACCTGGCCTTCGAACCGGTAGATCGAGCCCCAGACGTAGGGCTTACCGGCCAGGACCGCGGCGTCGTTGACCAGGTACCGCGTGGCGAAGTTGTCGGTGCCATCGAGGATCAGGTCGTACTGCTTGAACAGATTGACCGCGTTCTCGGGTTCCAGACGCAACTCGTGCAGGCGCACCTCGACGAGCGGATTGATCTCGCGCACCGAATCCCGGGCGCTCTGCGCCTTGGACCGGCCGATGTCGGACTGGCCGTGGATGATCTGGCGCTGCAGATTCGACTCGTCAACCACGTCGAATTCGACAATGCCGATGGTGCCCACACCCGCGGCGGCGAGGTAGAGCAGCGTCGGCGAACCGAGGCCACCGGCGCCGATGACGAGCACCCGGGCGTTCTTCAGCCGCTTCTGTCCGTCGACACCCAGGTCGGGAATGATGAGATGCCTGCTGTAGCGCGCGACCTCGTCGCGGGTCAGCTCGGCTGCTGGCGCTACCAGCGGCGGTAACGACGACACCGTTGTTCTCCTCGATTGCATGGATGATGCGCCCGACTCGTGTCGAGTCCTAGGAACAACCGTAATCGCCCCTGGCAGCTTCCCGACAGTCCGGTGATGCGTCGAAACCGGCGTTCCGCCCGATCGCACTCGATCTTTCGGGCCCGTGTGTCGGTTTCGGCGGGATCAGGCGATCGGATACGGCCAGGGGTTGAACCGGCACGTCAATCCATTGGCCGGGATCTGCCCCGGGTCGAACAGGGCGTTGTCGTTGTTCGCCGTCGAGAAGGTCTGCTGCATCATGATCGGCGCCAGATCGCCGTTGCCGGGACACGCTTCGTGCTGCTGGTAGCCGATCGCGTGGCCGACCTCGTGATTGATCAGATACTGACGGTAGGACCCCACGTCACCCTGGAAAGGCACCGCGCCGCGCACCCAGCGGGCCTCGTTGATGAACACCCGCGGCTCCGGGGCGGCGCCGGCGACGGCGCTGTAGGCCGGGTTGAAACAGGACGTCTCGATCTGGATCTCGTAGCCGCAGCCCTGCCGGATCGTCATCGGTGACGTGAGCGAGACCCGGAAATCGGGGGGTGTGCTGCCGTCGCTGCGGATGAACGCGAACTGCGGGTTGTGCACCCAGCTCTTCGGATTCGACAGCGTTTGGCTGACCATCTGCGCGAAGCCGTCGTCGCCGCCGAACGACGTGGTGTCCAGCCCGTCCTCGATCTCGACGGTATAGGTGAACACCTTCGCGGTGCCCTGCCCCACCTGCGGTTCCACCCCGGGTACGACGTGCCAGGTGTTGGCACCCGCCTCAGTGAAGGGTCCGCCCGCCGGCAGGATCCCGGTGGGCAGGTTGGCGTCGAACTGCGTGAGTCCTTTGGGCGGCGCTCCGATGATGGCGGTGGATTCCACCCCGATGGTCGGTGGGCCCTGCACGGGTTCCTCGACGGCGGCGGGCGCTTCGGTTTCGGCCCCGGTGATGGTCTGGTAGACCACCAGCACGGTCACCACCATCAGAATGGGCAGTGCATACGCGCGCCATCCATAGGTGGACACGAACCGGCCGAGCCAGGTCTGCTTGCGCCAGCGCTGCCGCTCGTCGCGGTTGGATCTGACCCGCCCGGAATCCCCGGCCAGCGGGTCGCGTTGCGCGCGAAGGGGCTCCCGCCACTCGCTACGCAACTCAGGCGCGCGACTCGGCCCGCGACGCCCTGGGTCGAAGGTCACCGACCAAGAATGGCACAAACGTGCACCCAGCCGGTTCTCGGCGCGCCCGAGATGACGTGCCGGGCGATCGATTCGTGGGTTCAGCGGCAACGGGTAGTAATGTCGTCGCGATGGGCCTTCGCGGAACACCCGCGATGCGGCCTTGCACGAAATCAGATTGAGGAATTGATGAGCGAGCTCGCCAACAGAACCGAGCGGCGGGGCGCCAACGCGGGCGAGGGGAACCGACCGACGAGCGGGTCAGCAGGCACGAACCGACGCGGCAGCAGGCTCCCCCGGGACGAGCGCCGTGGCCAGTTGCTGGTTGCCGCCAGTGAGGTGTTCGTGGACCGCGGGTACCACGCGGCGGGCATGGACGAGATCGCCGACCGCGCCGGGGTGAGCAAACCGGTTCTCTACCAACACTTTTCCAGCAAGCTCGAGCTGTATCTGGCGGTGCTGGCCCAGCACGTCGACAACATGGTCTCCAGCGTGCGGCAGGCGTTGCGCACCACCACCGACAACCGGCTTCGCGTCCGGGCCGCCGTTGCGGCGTTCTTCGAGTTCATCGAGCAGGACGGCCAGGGCTACCGGCTGATCTTCGAGAACGACTACGTGACCGAACCGCAGGTGTCATCTCAGGTCAAGGTGGCCACCGAGGCGTGCACCGACGCGGTGTTCGATCTGATCAGCCACGACTCCGGCCTGGATCCGCACCGGGCCCGCATGATCGCCGTCGGACTGGTGAGCATCAGCGTCGACTCAGCGCGCTACTGGGTAGACAATGACCGCCCCATTTCCCGGGAAGACGCCATCGAAGGCACCGTCCAGTTCATCTGGGGCGGTCTGTCACACGTGCCGCTTACTCGCTCGTAGCCGGCGGGGTCACCGGACCGCTGCCGATTCCGAAGCCCACGCGGCGGCTGTCGGCGGCGCCGAGCTCCACGTAGGTGATCTTCGAGGCCTGGATCAGGAACCGCCGGCCCTTCTCGTCGGTGAGGCTCACCACACCGTCGCCCTGCGACAACGCGCTGGTCACCTGCTTCTCCAGCGCATCAGGTGTCTCCGCGCTGACGAACGCGATTTCGCGCGGGCTGTCCGTGACACCGATCTTGACCTCCACGCTGGACCCTTTCCTTCGAAGCAGTTACGTCAAGAAGGCTAGTGGACGCGCGGCCCCGGCTTCACATCACGGCGTTCGCGGTCAGCGAAGCGGCCGCCGACCAGCTCCGATAGTGACCCAATCGCAATCAAGGCCATACGCTTTCGTAGGCCAACAGGGGCATCCCCGCCGATACGATGCTGGTAAGCAAGTGACGTATGTGGCGTGCGTGAAAAGGATGGCACTGGCGGTGACCCGATGAGCAAGCCGTATTGGAGCGGTCAGGGCGGCCGCACGGGCAGTAGCTATGTCGACGATCACGACGACACCCCCACCCGCAGGATCAGCAGCTACGACAGCGGCGACCATGACCCTGGATACGGCAGCGGTTTCTACAGCAGCGGCGGGTACCGCAGCACCGAGGAGTACCGCTCCTCGCTGCGGGCGCACGACGACGAGTTCGATGACGACGAGGACTACGAGTACTACGAGCGCGACCTGCGCTGGCGGTGGATCGCCGGCTTGGCGGTCGCCGTGTTGTTGGCCGCGGTGATCGCCATCGTGGTGGTGACGCGCAGCGACAGCGCCACCCCGACGGCCCAGACCGAGACGCCGCCGGCCACCTCGACCACACCCCGGACCGTCATCGCCACCATTCCGCCGAGCCCGGCCGCGCCCCCGCCGCCGCAGCTGTCCCCCGAGACCGTCGTCACCATCACCACCACCCCGTCGGCCGTGGCCGCACCGCCGCCCGAGGTGGCACCGCCGCTGGCCCCGGAAGCGGCCCCTCCAGCACCGGCACCGGTGGTGGACCCGCGCACCGTGACCTACACCGTCACCGGCACCAAGCAGATGTTCGATCTGGTCAGCGTCATCTACACCGACGAGCAGGGCCTGCCGCGCACCGATGTCAACGTGGCCTTGCCGTGGAGCAAGACCCTGGTGCTCGAGCCCGGCGTGGACTTCGAATCGGTGACCGCAACCAGCATCACAGGCCAGTTGAACTGCGCCATCACCGACGCAGCCGGCGCGACCCTGGTGGCGCAGACCAACAACTCGATGATCGCGACCTGCACCGGTTAGGCCGCGTCAAGCCAGTCCGAGCTCTGTCATGCGCTCGGCATGCGTGCGCTGCAGACGTTCGAAGAAATCCGCCATCTGCCCGAGTCCACCGGTGCTGGACAACACCAGGTCGACGAGCTCGTCACGGTCGGCGAGGACGTACTGCGCCTGCGTGATGGCCTCGCCGAGCAGCCGACGCGACCAGAGCGCCAGCCTGCTGCGCTGCATATCGCTGGCCGCGACCGCCGCACGCACCTCGTCGACGACGAACTGCGAATGCCCGGTCTCGGACAGGACACCACGGACCACCTCGGCGATCTCATGCGGCAGCACATCGGCGATCTCGAGATAGAAATCGGCGGCCAGGGCGTCGCCGACATAGGTCTTGACCAACGCCTCGAGCCACGTGCTGGGCGTCGTCAGGCGGTGATAGTTCTCCAGCGCCGACGCGTACCGCGACATCGCGGGCACCACGTCGACACCCCGGCGCTCCAGCGCGTCGCGCAGCAGCTCGTAATGGCCCATCTCGGCGGCGGCCATGCTCGCCATGTTGATCCGGCCGTTGAGGTTGGGCGCCATCCGCGCCTCTTCGGAGAGGCGGTAGAACGCGGCCACCTCGCCATAGGCGAGCAGCGCGAACAGTTCGTTGACCCCCGGATGATCGACCGACAAACCCGGCGCCGGCGGGCTGGACGCCAGGTCACCAGCACCCGTGGCGGGCTGCATCGAGCTCATGCGCACACTGTAGTTCGTGACACAGTGCCGGCCACGCCGGAGACGGTTTCCACCGGATTCCCGACGTGGCGACCAGCACTATTTGCGTAACCGGCTACCATGGGTACAGGAAGCGGTGTTTTCTCGCCGCTCCTAGGTAATGTGCGTGCACGCAGTTGGCCCACCCCGGTGACCCACTGTCATCGCACTGGGCCCAGCGAATCGGCTCGTGGTTTTCCCGCGGCGCCCGGTCTCGTTCCTCTCAGAACTCGTGCGCGCGTGACGACACGCCGTGATCCAACGAGCACTGATCTCGGACGAGACTTTGAAAGGCTGCACCCCTACCGTATGACTCTCATCACAAAAACCTTCGCCGACCTGGGCGTTCGCGACGAAATCGTGCGCGCGCTCGATGAGCAGGGCAAATCCCACCCGTTCGCAATCCAGGAGCTCACCCTCCCCATGGCCATGGCCGGCGACGACCTGATCGGTCAGGCCCGCACCGGCATGGGCAAGACGTTGGCCTTCGGTGTGCCGCTGCTGCACAAGATCACCAGCGACACCGAGCGCCCGCTGACCGGCGCCCCGCGCGCTCTCGTGGTGGTTCCCACCCGTGAGCTCTGCATCCAGGTGTACGGCGACCTCTCCGGCGCCGCCAAATACCTTCACGCGGGCCCCGGGACAGACACGGCCAGGCCGCTGTCGGTCGTCTCCATCTACGGTGGCCGTCCCTACGAACCCCAGATCGAGTCGCTGCAGAAGGGCGCCGACGTCGTGGTGGGCACCCCCGGGCGCCTGCTGGATCTGGCCCAGCAGGGCCACCTGCAGATCGGCGGCCTGTCGGTGCTCGTCCTCGACGAGGCCGACGAGATGCTGGACCTGGGCTTTTTGCCCGATATCGAGCGCATCCTGCGGCTGACTCCCGACAACCGCCAGGCGATGTTGTTCTCGGCCACCATGCCGGACCCCATCATCACGCTGGCCCGCACGTTCATGAACCAGCCGACGCACATCCGGGCCGAGGCCCCGCATTCGGCGGCCACCCACGACAGCACCGAGCAGTTCGTCTACCGCGCGCACGCCCTCGACAAGGTGGAGATGGTCACGCGGATCCTGCAGGCCGAGGGCCGCGGCGCGACCATGGTCTTCACGCGCACCAAACGCACCGCCCAGAAGGTGTCCGACGAACTCGCCGAGCGCGGTTTCAAGGTCGGCGCCGTGCACGGCGACCTCGGGCAGATTGCGCGCGAGAAGGCCCTCAAGTCCTTCCGCACCGGCGCCATCGACGTGCTGGTGGCCACCGACGTCGCGGCCCGCGGTATCGACATCGACGACATCACGCACGTCATCAACTACCAGATTCCCGACGACGAGCAGGCGTATGTGCACCGCATCGGCCGTACCGGCCGCGCCGGTAAGACCGGCATCGCCGTCACGCTGGTCGACTGGGATGAGTTGGCGCGGTGGACGCTGATCGACAAGGCGCTGGGTCTGGACACTCCTGATCCTGCCGAGACCTATTCCAGCTCGCCGCATCTCTACGAGGAACTGCACATCCCCAGCGACGCCACCGGAACCGTCGGCACCCCGCAGAAGGTGTCGTCGAAGCGTCCGGAACGCAAGGAGCGCTCCGACAGCGACGGCGAGGACGACAAGCCGCGCACCCGTACCCGCAGCCGTCGTCGGACCCGGGCCGGCAAGACCGCAACCGGACACGTCGAGCAGCAGGCCGAGGTCGCCGAGTCCGGCACCGACACGGAGGCCGAGTCGGCCACCGGAGATTCCGCGCACGCCGGGCGGCGCCGTCGCCGGCGTCGCCCGCGCAAGGCCGCGGACACCGCCACCTCCACTGACGCTTCGGTCAACGCCGGCTGACCCACAGCGCCCGCCATGGTCAGACCCGAGCGCCGGACCAGAGGTGATGTGATCGCCGCTGTGGCCATCGCCGCGGCGGTGATCCTCACCGCAGGTGTCATCTGGTGGACGAGCGACGCCAGAGCCACCATCAGCCGACCGGCCGACAACGTGTCGACGGCACCGGCCGCCGCAACCGTCCTGCCGTCGCGATTGCAGGAGCTGTGGACTGCGCCCAGTCCCCACACCACCGTCCCAGTGGTGGCCGCCGGCACGGTGGTCACCGGCGACGGATCCACGATGGACGGGCGTGACCCGGCCACCGGCGCGGTGCGCTGGACGTACGCGCGGGATCGCGAATTGTGCGGCGTCACATGGGTTTACAACTACGCTGTCGCGGTGTATCCCGACGACCGAGGCTGCGGACAGGTCAGCACCGTCGACGCCTCGACGGGTGAGCGCGGCCCGGCACGTTCCGGTGTGGCCAGCCCCCACGTCGACCTCTCCGCGGACGGCACCACCATCCTGTCGGTGGGTGGGTCGAGACTCGAACTCTGGCGCTCGGACATGGTCCGGGTGATCGGGTTCGGCGAAGTGGATGCCCGCGTCAAACCGGTGCACGTGGGCACCGGGGCCGGATGCGCGCTGTTGTCGGCAGCCTCCAGCACCGACGCGGTGTCGGTGTTGCGGTTCTGCCCCGGCGAGACCGACCTGAAACTCTCACTGGTGCGGGCGTCCGACGAGGACGACGAACCCGAAGTGCGCGACGTCCCCGAACCCGGTGTCCTGGCGGACTCCGGAGCGCAGGTGCTGGCGGTGTCCGGATCCACCACCGCGGCCTACATCCCGGTTCCCGAACCCCATGTGCAGGTGGTCGATGACACCGGCAACGAGATCGGCAACTACCCACTGGCCAAGCCGCCGTCGTCCGCGTTTCCCGAGGGATCGGTGTCCAAGACCGGCGATCTGATCACGTGGTGGACCGGCGACTCCGTCATGGTGTTCTCCAACACCGACATCGCATACCGGTACACCATCGAGAGATCCGGTCCCGTGGTGCCGCTCGGACCCGGCGTCATGATGGCCGAGAAACTCCTGGTCCCCGTCACCGGCGGACTCGGGGTGTACGACCCGGCCACCGGCGCCCGGGAGAGCATCCTCGCCGTTGATCGGCCACCTGCTGATACCGCCATCGTGCCTGCCGTCGTCGGGAACACCATCCTGGAACAACGCGGCCGCACCCTGGCGGCGCTCGGCGAGTAGCGGGCCCTTTCCTCGATGACTGCACTCGTTCTGGCTCTGTGCGGCCTGGCGCTGCTGGATTCTCTCAACGTGCTCAACATCGGCGCGGTGTCGGCGATCGTCTACGACAGCCGGTTGAACCGCCGCTCCCCTGTCCCCGGCGGGCTGAGCTACATCACCGGAGTTTTCGGGGTGCTGATCACCTTCGGCATCTGCGTGGTGCTGGGGCTGAGCTTCCTGACCGATCTCATCGACCTCGAGATCAGCCCGACCATGCGCTACCGGGCCGAACTGCTGCTCGGGATCGGGTTGATCGCGTTCGCCTTCTTCCCGCTGACCGCCCAGACCACCGCGCCGGGCTGGGCGTTGGGAGCCCTGGGCACCATGCGGCGACGGCCCTACCTGCTCGGCTTCGTCGGGTCCGCCGTCGGCCTGGGCCAGGCGCCGACCGCTGTCCCCTACCTGACCGGGCTGGCCATGATCGTGGCCTCAGACCCGCGGCCCATGTTGTGGCCGCTGCTGGTGGTCGGCTACTGCTCCATCGTGGTGTTGCCGTGCGCGTCGGTGCTGGCGTTGTCGACCAGCCGAAACATGCAGGCCCAGCGGGCGCAGCGCTGGGTGGTGCGCAACGTCACCCGTTACGGGCCGATCGGTGTGCGTGCGTTGTTCCTGGTCGCCGGCGTCGCGCTCCTGGTCGACGCCGTGATCCATCACAGTGCGCTGTGGTGAGCTCAGAGCTCCGGGGTGAAGGTGGCCAGCTTCTTGCCCGATTTCCAGTGTTTGAGCAGGGCATCGGCGAGCTCCCGGTACGCCACGGCGCCCTTGTTCTTGCGGCCCGCGATCACCGAGGCCCCTGACGCGCTGGCCTCGGCGAACCGCACGGTCCGCGGGATCGGCGGAGCCAGCACCGGCAGGTCGTAACGGTCGGCCACATCCAGCAGCACGTCGCGGCTGTGCGTGGTGCGCGAGTCGTACAAGGTGGGCAGCGCGCCCAGCAGCTTGAGCTCCGAGTTTGTGATCTGCTGCACGTCGGTAACGGTGCGCAGGAACTGGCCGACTCCGCGGTGCGCCAGCGTCTCGCACTGCAGCGGCACGATCACCTCGTCGGCGGCGGTGAGCCCGTTGAGCGTCAGCACCCCCAGTGACGGAGGACAGTCGATGATCACCACGTCGAAGTCGTCGTTGACCTTGGCGAGCGCCCGCTTGAGCGCGTACTCGCGGCCGGCCCTCATCAGCAGCATCGCCTCGGCACCGGCCAGGTCGATATTCGCCGGCAGCAGCGTCATACCTTCGTCGGTCTGCACCAGGGCGGCGTTCGGTTCCACGTCGCCGAGCAGCACCTCGTGGACCGATACCGGCAGCTTGTCCGGGTCCTGCCCCAGCGAGAACGTCAAACAGCCCTGCGGGTCGAGATCGACCAGCAACACCCGCTTACCATTTTGGGCAATCGCCGCGCCCAGCGACGCCACCGTTGTGGTCTTGGCCACCCCGCCCTTTTGGTTGGCCACAGCCAACACATGTGTCACCACGGGTCCATCCTGGCATGTGAGACGGCTCTCGTCCTGGAGGCCGTCACTTGGAGGGCGCCATCTCCGGGAAAAGCGTCGGCATGGGGCAGAATCGACGAGCGTGAGCGTCGGCATGCATCGCCTGGTCCTGCTTCGGCACGGCGAAACCGAATGGTCGCTGTCCGGGCAGCACACCAGCACCACCGACCTGGAGCTCACCGACAACGGCCGAGAGCAGGCCGCGCTGGCCGCGCGGGCCCTCGACCACCTGGGGCTGAAGAACCCCAAGGTGTTCTCCAGCCCACGCAAACGCGCACTCGACACCGCCGAGCTGGCCGGTCTGACGGTCGACGAAGTCACTCCGCTGCTGTCGGAATGGAACTACGGCGACTACGAGGGCGTCACCACCCACGACATCCGCAAGGATGTGCCCGGGTGGCTGCTGTGGACTTACGGATGCCCCGGCGGCGAAAGCGTCGATCAGGTCAGCATGCGCGCCGACCAGGCCGTGAGCTTGGCGCTCGAGCACATGGCCGAACGGGACGTGGTGTTCGTGGGCCACGGCCACTTCTCCCGCTCGGTGCTGACCCGCTGGGTGGAACAGCCGCTGCGGGAAGGGGCCCGCTACGGGTTCGGCCCCGCATCGGTTGCTGTCTGCGGATTCGAATACGGCCTGCGTCAACTCAAATCGCTGGGCCTGACCGCCCACCGCGAACCGGTCGCGACGTGAGCCCGGGTTTCACCGATCCCTCCTTCGTGTTGTCCGGCCCCACCGGCACGGTACTGGCCGACGGTATCCGCACCGGCTACGCCGACGTTGCCGCCGCCGACGCCGCACTGCGCACCGGTTCTGCACAGATTGTGTTGGGCGCGTTTCCTTTTGACGTATCCAACCCGGCCGCGTTGCACACCCCCGAACGGGTGGTGTTCACCGACGGGCTGCCCGAGTGGCCGTCCTCGGCGCCCACCGGTGTCCGGGTCGACGAGTCGGTGCCGTCACCGCAGGCGCACCGCGACCGGGTGGCCGAAGCGGTCCGGCGGCTGCGTGCACCGGGGTCGACCCTCGACAAAGTGGTGCTCGCCCGCGCCCTGCGCATGGTGGCCGACACCGGCTGGGACGTCCGCGCGGTGCTCACCCGGCTGCGCGCCGCCGACCCGGCGGCGTACGGCTACCTGGCCGACCTGGCACCGGCTGGCGCGCCCCATGCCGGGACGGTGTTGGTGGGAGCCAGCCCGGAACTGCTGGTGGCCCGTTTCGGAAATCAGGTGCGCTGCAGGCCGTTTGCCGGCTCGGCGCCCCGCTCGGCCGACCCCGACATCGACCGCGCCAACGGCGCGGCACTGGCCGCGTCAGGCAAGAACCGGCACGAGCACCGACTGGTGGTGGAGGCCATCCGTGACGCGCTGACACCGCTGTGCACGTCGCTGGACGTCGACGACGAGCCCCAACTGCACCGCACCGACGCGCTGTGGCACCTGAGCACTCGGCTCACCGGCACGCTCCGCGAGGAATCCACCACCGCACTGGATCTGGCGTTGGCGTTGCATCCCACCCCGGCAGTGGGCGGCTACCCCACCGCGGCCGCCATGGCGGCGATCACCGAACTGGAAGGCGACCGGGGTTTCTACGCCGGCGCCGCCGGTTGGTGTAACGCCGACGGTGACGGGCGGTGGGTGGTGTCGATCCGCTGCGCGCAGTTGTCCGCCGACCGTCGCACGGCGATCGCCCATTCCGGCGGCGGGATTGTCGCCGAGTCCGACCCGAACGACGAACTCGACGAGACCACAACGAAATTCCACACGATCATGACCGGGTTGGGAGCGCCGTATGAGTGAAGGGATCCGCCGGGCCCGCCCCGGTGACGAGGCCGAGATCGTCGCGATGATCCATGAGCTCGCCGAGTTCGAGAAAGCCGCCGACGAGTGCACGGTCACCGAAGAGCAGTTGCGGACAGCGCTGTTCGGCGAACAGCCCACCGTGCACGGCCACATCGTCGAGGTCGACGGGCAGGCCGCCGCGACCGCGCTGTGGTTCCTCAACTTCTCCACCTGGGACGGGGTGGCGGGGATCTACCTCGAGGATCTGTTCGTACGCCCGGCTTTTCGCCGTCGCGGCCTGGCCGCCGCATTGCTGTCCGCATTGGCCCGCGAATGCGTCGACCACGGTTACAGCCGATTGAGCTGGGCGGTACTGAACTGGAATGTCGACGCGATCGCGCTCTACGACGGGGTGGGCGGCAAACCGCAGACCCAGTGGACCACCTATCGGGTCTCGGGACCGGAGCTCACGGCGCTGGCCGCCGGTTCGCCGAAGAGCTAGCGGCACACCTCATCCGCGCGTGGCGTACCAGTGCACGGCGGGCGGGCTGAACAGCAAGCCGAGGACCAGCAGTGCGAACAGCGCGACGAGGACGCCGTAGACCTCGTGGTGAGACGTGAAGACGTACCACGCCACGGGCAGCAGGAGCAGGTTGGTGGGGACGCCGATACCCCGGCCCCACCGGCGGCCCGAGATGAGCGCCCACCCGCCGGTGACCACTCCGGCGCCGATCAGCAGGAACCACAACGCGGTGCCGAATCCGCTGACGATGTGCTGGTCGGCGCCGCCGAGTCCGCGGATCAACAACACCGCGGCCATGATCAGGGCCGCGAGGCCCTCTGCTGCCACCAGAAAGCCGGCATAGCGCACCGCGGCGGGCTGTGTCGTGCTCATCCGTTGGTGCTCAGCCTGTCGGCAAGGAAGCGCACCGCCAGCTCATAGCCCAGCGGGCCGGCGCCGGCGATCACCATCTCGGCGACCGGTGAGACGTAGGAGTGGTGCCGGAACGCCTCACGCTTGTGGATGTTGCTCAGGTGCACTTCGGCCACCGGCAGCCCGACGGCCGACAGTGCGTCGGCGATGGCCACGGAGGTGTGGGTGAAGGCGGCGGGGTTGATGACGATGCCGACGCAGTCCGCGGCCGACTGGTGAATCGCGTCGACCAGGACACCTTCGTGGTTGCTCTGCACTGCCCGGACGGCGAACCCGAGCGCCGCGGCGGCGGCGGTGACCGCTTCTTCGATCTGCGGGAGCGTGGTGGACCCGTAGATCTCCGGCTCGCGGGTGCCGAGCAGGTTCAGATTCGGCCCGTTGACGAGAAGCAGACGGCGTTCGGTCACGCTCGTACCGTACCGATGCCCACCGCGCCCGGCCCAGAAGGCTGGAGCGGGCACTGCGCAATCCCTTATAGGGTTGGGGCTCGTGCGTGCCGTGCTGATCGTGAACCCCAATGCGACTTCGACCACGCCGGCGGGCCGCGACCTGCTGGCCCATGCGCTCGAGAGCCGGACCCGGCTGACGGTCGAACACACCAATCACCGCGGCCACGCGATCGAGATCGCCGAGCAAGCCGCACTCGACGGCGTGGACGTCGTGATCGTGCACGGCGGCGACGGCACGGTGAACGAGGTGGTCAACGGCCTGCTCGGTAAACCGGGCCCACTCCCCCTGGGGAACTTGCCCGCGGTGAGTGTGGTGCCCGGCGGCTCGGCCAACGTCTTCGCCCGGTCGCTGGGAATTCCCCAGGACCCGATCGACGCCACCAATCTGCTCGTGGACTTGCTCAGCGACTACCAGCGCACCCGGACCTGGCGCCGGATCGGCCTGATGGACTGCGGCGAGCGGTGGGGCGTGTTCACCGCAGGGATGGGCGTCGACGGCGAAGTGGTCGCAAGCGTGGAGGACAAGAGGAACCGAAGCCGCAAGCACACCGGGGTGACCGCCATGCGTTACATCAGCGCCGCGGTGCCGACCGTGCTGCGCAGCGCCCGCAAGGAACCGCGCCTGACCCTGCAGCTCGACGGCCAGGACGCGATATCCGGGGTGCATTTCGTCTTCGTCTCGAACTCCAGCCCGTGGACCTACGCCAACACGCGGCCGGTCTGGACCAACCCCGACACCGGCTTCGACACCGGCCTGGGTGTGTTCGCCACCACGAGCATGAGTGTGTGGCGGAACCTGGGCCTGGTGCGACAGATGCTCGCCAAGCGCCCCAAGTTGTCGGCGTCCCACCTGATCCGTGACGACGACGTCGCCTCGGTGCGGGTGACGAGCACCACGCCGGTGGCCAGCCAGATCGACGGCGATTACATCGGTCTGAGGGACGAGATGACGTTCCGGTCGGTTCCCGACGCCCTCGGCGTGGTTGCGCCACATCCTTGATGTCAGAAAAAAATCGCGACTACCTGCAGCTTCCCCCGGTGTGACGAACTCACGGGCCAGAATTTAGGGCGCAGGTGAGTTGATCGTAGTACAAACGAGTAAGGGGTTAGGAAACGGCCCTCGTGAGTGACATTGCACACGTGTTAACTCACGCTATTGACTTCTGTTGTGGCTCTGGAACGATCAGATGCAACAGTGCAGAAACATTTCGTGTGCACCCGTTAACAGCCGAAAAACAAAACCCGGCGCGCATCGCTGCGCGCATTAGTAAGGAGTCTGACTTATGGATTGGCGCCACAAGGCGGTCTGTCGCGACGAGGATCCGGAACTGTTTTTCCCCGTGGGAAACAGCGGCCCGGCCCTCGCGCAGATCGCCGACGCGAAGCTCGTGTGTAACCGTTGTCCGGTTACCACCGAGTGCCTGGCCTGGGCTTTGGAGTCCGGTCAAGACGCGGGCGTATGGGGCGGTATGAGCGAGGACGAGCGCCGCGCGCTCAAGCGTCGTAACGCTCGGACAAAGGCCCGCAGCGGAGTCTGATCGACTCGCAAGAGGACGTGGCGGCCCCGGCAGAAATTGCCGGGGCCGACTTTTTTGTGCGCAATTCGGTCATCGATTTCGTTATTGTGCCAATCTGGAGCGCCGCCCAATTGGCACCCGTAACACCACATCGGTGCCACCCCCGGGCGCTTCGTGCATACCCAGCGAACCGTCCAATTCCGCCGAAACCAGTGTCCGCACGATCTGCAGTCCGAGACGGTCGGACTTCTCCAGGCTGAACCCGTCGGGCAGCCCGCGACCGTCATCGTGAACGGTGACATCCAACCAGCGCGCCGAGCGTTCGGCACGGATGCTGACACAGCCCTGCTTCGCGCCCGGGCCGAAGGCGTGCTCGATCGCGTTCTGCACCAGCTCGGTGACAACCATGATCAGGGCGGTGGCGCGGTCGGCGTCGAGCACACCGAGCGCACCGATCCGGCTGATCTTCATGGGACTGTCCACGGCGGCGACGTCGTTCATGATCGGCAGGATCCGGTCTATCACCTCGTCGAGGTTCACCTGCTCGTCGACGGACATCGACAGCGCGTCGTGCACCAGAGCGATGGACGACACCCGCCGCACCGACTCGATCAACGCCTCCCGACCCTCGGCGTTGGTGGTACGCCGCGCCTGCAGGCGCAGCAAGGCAGCCACCGTCTGGAGGTTGTTCTTCACCCGGTGGTGGATCTCCCGGATGGTGGCGTCCTTGCTCAACAGCGCGCGGTCGCGTCGTTTGATCTCGGTCACGTCGCGAATCAGCACGGCGGCGCCGACGGGGGCGCCATGTACCACCAGCGGGAGCGTGCGCAGCAGCACCGCGGCGCCACCGGCATCGACTTCCATGCGCATGCTGGAACCGCCCGACAGCGACTCCTTGACGTGCTCGGCGAGCTCCTGGGCCTCGAAAGGGTCGGAGATCAGCGGACGGGTGATGGCGACGAGGTTGTGGCCCTCGAGCTCGGAATTCAACCCCATCCGGTGATACGCCGACAGCGCGTTGGGGCTGGCATATGACACCGCCCCGGTGACGTCGAGCCGGATGAACCCGTCACCGACCCGCGGGCTCGACCGCGACATCGCGATGTCCCCGACGTTCGGGAAGGTGCCCTCCGACAGCATGTTCACAAGGTCCCCGGCACACGCCAGATAGGCCGTTTCCAGGGGCGAGGATTTCCGTAGCGCCGCCAGCGCCGTCTGGTGGGTCAACACCGCGACCACCTGGCCTGCGTGGCGTACCGGCACGGCTTCGACATTGAGGCCGGTCCGCTGGTCGGCCTGGTCGCCTTCGCGGGCAATGGCACCAGACCGGAAGGCTGCGGTGACCAGGGGCAGGTCGTCGGCGTCCGACATGGTGGCCACCGCGTCGCTGAGCAGCCCGGTGGGGGCGGTGTTGGGACGGCATTGCGCGACACAGACCAGCACACCGTCATCACGCCGGACCCACATCAAGTAGTCGGCGAAGGACAGATCCGCGATCAGCTGCCACTCCCCGACCACGGCGTGCAGGTGATCGACGGCCTCACCCGGCAGAACGGTGTGCTCGGCAAGCAGATCACCGAGCGTGGACATGAACCGCCTAGCTGATCACGGCAATGAGGTCGCCGGCCTGGATGACATCACCGACGGAGACACTGACCTTGCTGACGGTGCCGGCGACTTCGGCCAGCACCGGGATCTCCATCTTCATCGACTCCAAGAGCACCACGGTGTCGCCTTCACCGATCTGATCGCCCTCGTGGACCACGACTTCAAGCACGCTGGCCACGATTTCCGCGCGAACATCCTCGGCCATCTTCACCCACCTCTTCTGGTACTGCCGCTCTCTGAGGCTCTATCGAACCACAAAGGTGGGTGGACAGAGCACCATCTTCACCGTGAGACACTGGTATGCGACCGTCTGCCGGCGATTCGCCGAGCGGGCAACCCATCAGTTCACGACTACGGAGGTACACCATGGCCAAGCGTGGCCGTAAGAAGCGCGATCGCAAGCACAGCAAGGCCAATCACGGCAAGCGGCCCAACAGCTGACTAGCCCCTGATGATGGTGGTGCGGCTGATCTCCAGCCGTAACCGCTGTCGCAGGCTCTCAGGCGCTCGTTCGCCACTGCATTTGGTGGCGATGAGCGCCTTTATGCGTTCTTCGACTCCGTAGTGGCGCAGGCAGGCCGGGCATTCGTCCAGGTGCTGCTGCAACTTCTCCCGCGTGTCGACGGTGCATTCCCCGTCGAGCAGGGTCCAGACCTCCGCGATCACCGCCGCGCATTCCGGGTGCTCCGGATCCACCGGTCCTACCGGCGGACGCCAGGTGCGTTCGTCCTCGCTCATGACGACACCTCCTCGGGCTCATCGAGCTGCTGACCACGGATGAACCCGCGGTCTCTGGCCACGTCGGCCAGCAACTCCCGCAGCTGACGTCTACCTCGGTGCAGCCGGGACATCACGGTCCCGATCGGCGTATCCATGATCTCGGCGATCTCCTTGTAGGGGAAGCCCTCGACGTCGGCGTAGTAGACCGCCATCCGGAATTCTTCCGGAAGCGCCTGCAGGGCTTGTTTGATCTCGGTGTCCGGCAGGGCCTCCAGAGCCTCGACCTCGGCGGAACGCAAGCCCGTCGAGGAATGCTCGGCGTTGGACGCCAGCTGCCAGTCGGTGATCTCGTCTGTCGGATACTCCGCCGGCTGACGTTGCTTCTTGCGATAGCTGTTGATGTAGGTGTTGGTCAGGATCCGGTACAGCCACGCCTTGAGGTTGGTGCCCTCACGGAACGACCGGAAGCCCGCATATGCCTTGACCATGGTTTCCTGCAGCAGGTCTTCGGCATCGGCGGGGTTGCGGGTCATCCGCAGAGCACCGCCGTAGAGCTGGTCCAACAGTGGAATCGCATCGCGTTCGAAGCGCGCCGTCAGTTCGGCGTCGGTCTCCGCAGACGGGGCCGGCGACGTTTCCTCGCCGCGCTCCACACCTGTGCTGTCTTCTATGTCGGTCATCTTGGTTGACACAGTCCCTTCCGTCGCGGAGGTCCAGATGATCAACGGTAGGTGCAGTGGCTGCAATGCCACCGACACTGGTCCTGACACCGGACGCTCCAGGCATACCGTCGACACCAAGTTCCCCTCTCGCAATCCTAAGGCTGTGACCGACAAACCCATGTCCATGGGCTGACAGTGAACTCAACAGCGGTGATGACCGCGCTATTTCCCGAGGTTCCCCCGAGGCTAGGCTGACCCGGTGGCGCGAGCGGCAACCCCGGCAATCGCGGCGTTGGTCGCCGCGGCGGTTCCCCATGAGGTGTTCCAGTACCACCACGACCCCCGCAGCCAGGCCTATGGCGACGAAGCCGTCGCCGAACTGGCCGCCGCCAAAGAGGCCGAAGCAGAGCAGATCTTCAAGACGCTGGTGGTCGCCACACCGACGGGTTTGGCCGTGGCCGTGGTACCGGTACCGGCCAAGCTGTCGTTGAAAGCCGTGGCGGCGGCGCTGGGGGTGCCCAAGGCCGGGATGGCGGACCCGACCGCCGCCCAGCGATCCTCGGGCTACGTCCTGGGCGGCATCTCGCCGCTCGGGCAGCGCAAGCCGCTGCCCACGGTGATCGACGAGACGGCGCTGCTGTGGGATCGGGTGTGGTGCAGCGCCGGTAAGCGCGGCCTCGAGATCGGGGTGGCCCCGGCCGACTTGATTGCCTTGACCAGCGCGGTCACCGCTGACATCCAGGCCGACTGAGACCCATCACGGCCAGCGCCTCGGCTTCGAGCACGGGGCCGCACACCTCCACGCCGGCATCGCTGGCTGCGAGCACCTGCGCGCACGTCAGCCGGAAATGCGGCCCGTCCGGGAGAACAGCCGAGAACGCCGCGGTGGAGGCAGCGAACACGATCCGCGTGACACCGGCCCACCCGCAGGCCGCCGCACACATCGGGCAGGGTTCGCCGCTGGCGTACACGACCGCCCCGGCCAGCCGGTCCGGGTCGGCGTGCCGGAGAGCGACCAGTTCGGCGTGGGCCGTCGGGTCGCCGCTGGAGGCCACCTCGTTGCGGCCCTCCGCCAGAACCTGGCCCGTGACACTCACCAGAACCGATCCGAACGGCCGGTTGCCGAGTTCGGCGGCCTCACCGGCCAGGACGATGCTGCGTTCGAGGAATCCGAGTTCCTGCGCTCTCATGCGCTCATCTCCACGACGGTGCCGATGCCCCGGGCCCGGGCGGCGTCCACCAGGGCGGCGGCGGTGACGAGGTCCTGGAGCCCGATGCCGACGGAGTTGAACAGTGTGACGTCGTCATCGCTGCGGCGGCCGCGCGACGCATCGGCGACCACATCACCGAGTTCGACCGCCACCGCCGACTCGCGCAGCCGCCCTTCTTCGATCGCCAGCACCACATCCCCGGACTTGGTGAGCGCGGTGAGCCTGCTGTCGACCACCAGACGCGCCGATGCCATACCCGCGCCGTCGATTTCGCGGTGGTCTGGACGGGGCGGCGCGCCGACGGCGTTGACGTGCAGGCCGGGCCGGAACCAGGCTCCCTCGACGATAGGATCCCTGGATGGGGTGAGGGTGCACACGACGTCGGCGGCCCCCACCACGTGCCGGGGCGACTCGGCGCGTTCGACCCCGAGATCCAGATCCTCGATGCGGCGGCGGAACTGGTCCACCGTGGCATCACTGCGCGACCACACGAACACCTTCTCGATCGGCCGGATCCGGGCGATCGCCCGGGCGTGTTCCACTGCCAGCGTGCCCGCGCCGATCAGTCCGAGTGTGGAACTGCCCACGCGTGACAAGTGCGCGGTGGCGACGGCACTGGCCGCCGCGGTGCGGATCGCGGTGACGAGCCTGCCGTCGAGCAGAGCTTCACATTCGCCGGTGTCGGCCGACATCAGCATGATCGTGGAACGTTGTGTGGGCAGGCCGGTCTCGCCGTTTGCGGGCATATCGGAGAGCATCTTGACCACACTGGAGCGCTGACGGGTGGCCGCGGCCACCATCGGCAGCGCGGCGGCTCCGCGTTCCAGGGGCATGACCGGGGGCGCCGGGTTCACCGCGGCGCCGGCACTGAGGTCGGCGTGGGCCTGTTCGACGACGGTGTAGACGGTGGGCCGGTCGATGAGGGCGGCGATATCGGAATGGGTCAGCACGAGTGTCATGGTTGTTGCCTTTCAGGTTTCGTCAGACGCGGCCGACGTACGGGACGGTCAAGCAGGTCGGCGCGCTGCGGCCGCCGACGAAACCGCTGATGGCGACGATCGCGATCACGTACGGCAGCATCACCAACACGGCATAGGGAATTTCGACACCCACCGCGGGCAGTGCGAACTGCATGGCCCTGGCGACACCGAAAAAGACCGCCGCCCAGAGGATTCCGACCACCTTCCAGCGCCCGGCGATAACCGCGACGACGGCCAGATAGCCCATCCCCGCGGTCATGTTCTCACTGAACGAGCGGACCTCCGACAGGGCGAGTTGAGCACCGGCCAGCCCGCCGGCACCGGAAGCGATCAGAACCCCGATCGCGCGGGTCTTGTTGACGGCCAAGCCGGTCCAGCCCGCGGAGGTGGCGTCCTCCCCCACCGCATCGACCCGGATACCGGCCATGGTGCGCGGCGAGAACACGACCGCCAGCGCCACCACGACCGCCAGACACAGATACCCCAGGAATGTCTGGCCGAAGACAGCCGGGCCGATGATCGGCAGTTCACCGAGCACCGGAATGTGCACGTCGGCGAAGGCCGGGACGTTCTGCCCGCGACCACCGTCGAGAAGGATCCGGGCCCCGAAGGTCGTGAGCCCCAGCGCAAGCGCGTTGGCGGCGATGCCGACGACGATCTGATCGGCGCGAAACCGGACCGACAGCAGCGCCTGAGCGATACCGAAGATCAGTCCGGCCAGCACGCCGGCCACCGCACCCAGGACGGCGGAACCGGTGCTCACCGAGGCCAGGACGCTGGCGAACGCCCCGGTGAGCATCATGCCCTCCATGCTCAGATTCAGCACGCCGGCACGTTCACTGATCGATTCACCACTGGCGGCAACCAGCAGCGGGATGGCGAAAGCGATTCCACTGGAGACTATTTCGGTGATCATGGAGAGGTTCATGCCGGCACTTCCTCACGGGCGGGCTTGGTGGAGACGGGTCGTGCGGTGGTGGTCCACCAGGCCGCGCCGGCGATCACGATGATCAGGACACTCTGCACGACGGTGACGGTGGAGGCCGGCACGCCGGCAGCCAGTTGCAGGTTGATGCCTCCGGAGACCAGGAAGCCGAACAGTAGGGACACCGCGGCGACGGCGGTCATGGACCCACGGGCGAGCAGTCCGACGACCAGACCGGCGAACCCGAAGCCGGACGAGAAGCCGTCGACGAGGATGAACGGCGCCGAGGTGACCAACAGTCCGCCGGCGAGGCCGGAGAAGCCACCGGCGGTGGTCAGAGCCAGGAACCCGGTGCGGTCGACGGAGACCCCGAGGCGTGCCGAGGCGGTGCCCGAAAGCCCGACGGCACGCAGCCGTAGACCGGTTGCACTGCTGCGCAACATGATTCCCACCAGCGCCACAGCCAGCACGGCGACCACGATGGCGATGGTGGCCGGGTTCTTGGAGAGACCCAGCAGCGGCAGGTGCGCCGACGCTGCGAGCGCTTCGGACTGCGGCAGCGTCTCCGAGGAGGTCATCGGCTGCCGTAGCAACGACGGCTCCTGCACCATCAGCACCACGAGGGCGAGTCCGACGAAGTTGAGGAGCAGGGTGGTGATGATTTCGCTGGTACCGCGGTGCACGCGCAGCCAGGCGGCGATTGCGGCCCAGAAAGTCCCGGCGAGCACCGCGGCGCCCAGGGTCACCACCAGACCGATCGGCAGCGGCATCGTCTCGGGCATCGCGACACCCACTGCGGTGGCGGCGATTCCGCCCAGGCACATCTGACCCTCACCACCGACGTTGACCAGACCTGCCCGGTAGGCGATGGTGAAGCCGGCGGCCACCAGCATCAGCAGGGCGGCGTTGTTCAGCGAGGTGCCGATGGCAAACGGCGAGCCCAGGGTTCCCTCGATCAGGGCGTCGATGACCTCGACCGGGCCGGCGCCGGCTATTGCCGCCAGCGCCAGGCCCACGCTCGCCGCGACCACCAGGGCAGCCAGCGCCACCACCAGTGGATGACGGGAATGCAAGCGGGTGATCATTGGGGCACTCCTGTCATCAGGGCGCCGATTTCTGTTGCGGCACTCGGTGAATCGGTTCGGACGGAGCCCAGCAGGGTTCCGCGGTAGGCGACCACGATGCGGTCGCAGACGGCGATCAACTCGTCGATTTCACTCGAGGTGATCAGTACTGCCGCGCCGGCATCAGCAGCGGCACGCAGCCGGTCGAGCACGAAGGCGACGGCCCCGGCGTCGAGGCCGCGAGTGGGCTGGGCCGCCACCACGGCCCGCAGGCCCGGCGTCGACAGTTCTCGGACGAGCACCACCTTCTGCTGGTTGCCGCCGGACAGCGATCCGATCGGCGCGTCGGGTCCCGGTGCCCGGATGGAGTACTCGGAGATGGCGGTCTCGGCGTCGGCCCGCATACGGCCGCGGTCGAGCAGGCCCCAGCGGCGGTACTGCCGCAGCCGGGGCATCGCGATGTTCTCGGCGATCGACAACTCGCCGACCATTCCCTCGGCATGGCGGTCCTCGGGGATCACCGCCAGGCCGGCCGCGGTGCGTGCAGCCGGCGTCGCGGTGGTGAGGTCGGTGCCTTCCAGGACGACGGTGCCGCGGTCCGGTGCCAGCGCCCCGGACAGGACGGAGGTCAACTCGGATTGCCCGTTGCCCTCCACGCCGGCGACACCCACGATCTCACCCCGACCGACCACGAGTTCCACCTGTGCGAGTGCGGTGCTGCCGTCGGCCCGGGTCACGGTGAGGCCGTTGACGTTCAGACCCTTCGAGGTCGGTGGCGCGGTACGTCGTCGGGGTGCGGCGCTCAGTGGCTTGGTGTCGCCGAGCATCAGCTCGAGCAGCGACGGCAGCGACACCTCGGCGAGGCGGCCGCCGCCGACCACAGTGCCGGCGCGCAACACCGTCGCCTCGTCGGCGGCGCGGGCCACCTCACCGAGCTTGTGGGTGATGAGCACCACGGACTTGCCGCTCTCGGTGAGGGCCGCGCAGGTGGTGATCAGTGCGTCGATCTCTTGGGGGTCGAGCACGGCGGTGGGCTCGTCGAGCAGGATCAGCTGCGGGTCGCGTAACAGCGCCTTGACGATCTCGACGCGCTGCCGGGCACCCACCGTCAGTTCGCGAACCGTGGCGGCGGCGTCGACCGTCAAACCGTAGCTGTCGGCGATCCGCTCCAGATCGGACGTGAGTTGCTTTCGCGGAGGACGGAATCCGTCGCGGCCCAGCAGCAGGTTGTCGGCCACTGTCATGGTGGGCACCAAGGAGAAGTGCTGGTGCACCATCGCCACCCCGGCCCGCAACGCGTCCGCCGGATTGCGCGGCTGGTAGGTCCTGCCCGCCAGCGTCATGCTCCCGGTGTCCGGGGAGACCGTCCCGTAGATGCTGTTGCACAGTGTCGACTTGCCGGCTCCGTTCTCACCGAGGATGCAGTGCACCGAACGAGGTTTGACGTTCAGCGTCACCGCATCCAGGGCGCGCACGGATCCGAAAGACTTCCCGATCCCGTCGAGTGTGAGCAGCGCTGTGTGACTGGGCTTTTCAGCGGTGGTCATTGGGTCAGCAGCGATCGTCATCGGTCCGGGTCCTCAGTACGGTGTGATGGAACCGGCGATGATGGCCGCCTCGGCCTTGTCCACTGCGGCGGCCACGGCGGGGTCGTCGCCGCAGACGGTGAAGTCGCTGCCGCCCTTGTCGGTGGTGACCCCGAAGGGCACCTGCTCGGCCGTCCAGGTCCCGTCGAGCACGGAGGACACCGCGTATTCGATCTCGGTGCCGATGTCGGTGCGGACGTAGCCGGCGTAGACGCCGTTGGAGCAGTCACCCGGGATCGGGCCGCCGATCATCCGGTTGCCCGACTCGGCGGCCGCCTGCTCCATTCCCTGCTTGCCCAGGTTGACGATCTGGCCGAGTACGTCGGCACCGCTGGCGTAGGCGGTGCCGGCGGCCTGCTTGGCCTTGGCCGGGTCATTGAAGTCGCCGACGTACTGCGGCGCGAGCACGGTCACGTCCGGGCGGGTAAAGCGGGCTCCGTTGGCGAAGGCCTTGGCCGCGTTGACGATAGCGGGCAGTTCGACTCCGCCGACGAATCCGACGGTGCCGCTTTTCGACACCGTGGCCGCGGCGGCGCCGGACAGGAATTCCGCTTCGGCCTGCTGGGGGTCGTAGTACGCCAGGTTCGGCAGCGGTTCCGCATCCGAGGGTCCACCGATCTCGACGAACTTGACCTCGGGGAACTGCGGGGCCACCTTGCGCACGTCGGCGTCGGTCTGCCCCCCGACCGAGATCACCAGGTCGTTCTCCGAGGCGAAGCGCTGCAGGGCCTGCTGATAGTCGGCAGCGGCCACCTGCTCGACGTAACTGGCGTCGACCTGATCGCCGTACTTCTCCACGACCCGCTGGTAGCCGAGAAAACCGGACTGCATGAAACCGGTGTCGTTGATGGAGCCGGGCAGAAACACACCTACCGACAGTGCGTCACCCGCGCCGGGGTCGTCGTCCGCTGAGCCGCATGCGGTCAGTCCCAAGGCGATCGCGGTCGCCCCGAGCAGCGCTGTTGAAGTTTGAAAACGTGGGAGTCTCATCGAGCTTCCTCCTGGGGTCAGTGGCTACCACTTAGCGGTATACCGTTAGAAGGAGCATCGGCTCGAACTATTACCAACGCATTAACCGACCGTAAGGATCGAGTTACTGGTATACCGTTAACTCGCCTGTCGCTATGCTGGGCGAAGCCGCACAACAAGAAAGGTCGACGTGACCACCGCCGCGACTGAGGACGCCCCGAAATCTCTGCGCGAACGCGCGTACGACGAACTGCGGGCCCGCATCGTCGGATTGGAGCTGGCGCCGGGCACCCGGCTCATCGAACGCGATCTCGCCGAAGAGCTTGCGGTGTCGCGGATTCCGCTGCGCGAGGCCATGCAACGCCTACAGCAGGACGGGCTGGTGGTGATGGTCCCGCGGCAGGGCGCGATCGTCTCCCCGTTCACGGTGGACGATGTGCGTGACCTGTTCGACGTCCGCGAGAGTCTGGAGGTGCTGGCCGCCCGCCTGGCCGCTGAGCGTGCCGATCAGGCGGGCCTGGCCGCGCTCGAAGCGCAGCTCGACACCGCGCGCACAGCCACTGAGCGCCAGGACAAACCGGCCATCGCCGCCGCGAACGCCGGTTTCCACACCATCATCGTCGACCTGGCGGCCAATCCCCTGCTCGAGTCGATCCTCCGCCCCCTGGAAGCCCGTACCCAGTGGTTGTTCCATCTGACCGGTGATCGCGATCCCGGTGTGCAGTGCCTCGAGCACGAGGACCTGTTGGCCGCCATCGCGGCGCACGATCCGGACCGGGCCGCCGAATCGGCGTTCCACCATGTGCATTCAGGGCGAGACGCCAGCCTGGCCATGGCCGCGGAATGGTCCGGCGGCGACATCGATCCGATCCAGCTCACCAAGAGCCGACGCCGCGGGACGGCGTGAGGCTGTTACGTTGGGGCCATGTCGACGATCTGGGCCGCGGGCCGCTATGAGGCGGTAGCCGAACGCATCGCCGGGATCGCCGACGTCGTGGTCACCGCCGTGGACCGGCGCCTGCCTCTACGCGACCAGGCGGTGGTGGACCTTGCCTGCGGTACCGGCAGCGCCGCCCTGGCCGCCGCCCGCCGGGGTGCGGACGTCACCGGCATCGACATCACACCGGAGCTGGTGGCCATCGGTGAGCGCCGCGCCCGTGACGAGGGCCTGGACGTCGACTGGCGCACCGGCGACGCCGCGGCGACGGGCCTGCCGGACGCGGCGTTCGACGCCGCTGTGTCGAACATGGGCATCATCTTCGTCGAACCGGTCAGCCAGGTCGCCGAACTGGCACGAATATTGAAATCCGGTGCGGTGTGCGGCTTTTCATCGTGGGTGCGGGATGCGGTGAACCCGTTCTACGATCCCATCCTGAGCGTTCTCGGCCCGCCGCCGGCGCGTGGTTTCTCGCCGGATCAATGGGGCGATCAGAGCACCGCAGCACAGCGCCTCGGCGCTGACTTCGTCGACCTCGAATTCACCCCTGGGTCGTTGACCTGGCGGTTCGACTCCCCTGCCGCCGCGTTGACCTTCATCACCAAGGAATCACCGATGCATGTCGACGTCCTGGCCCGCGTCGAAGGTCCGCAGCGCGATGCGTTGCTGTCCGCCTTCGACAAGGCGCTCACCGCCCAGGCCGACCAGGAAGGCCACGTGGCCTTCGACGCGTCCTACGTGGTGGTGACGGCCGTCCGGCGCTGAGTCATCCCCACGCCGCGGTAGCCGAGGCGTGGACACCGTTGCCGGAGATCACCGCCAGCTTCGCGGCAGGCCCGTCCGGTGTGCCCTGCACCTCGATGGGGTCGCCCACGAAAACCGGCTGACTGAGCCGGAATTCGAAGGACCGAAGCATGTGCCCGCGGCACCTTGCCAGCTCTGCCATGTACATCGCCAGCAGCGGCCCGTGCACCACCAGCCCGGGGAAGCCCTCGACGCCACCGGCGTACTCCTGGTCGTAGTGGATCCGGTGCGCATTGGCGGTCAGGGCGCTGAACCGGAACAACAACGCCGGATGGGTGTGAGGGTGCGTCGACCAGGGCGCCGACGAGACCGGCAACGGGTCGGTCGCGCGACTGAACGCGGTGGCGGACCCGTCATCGCTGCGGTAGACGATGTCCTGTTCCTCGATCAACCGCAGTTCACCGTCCTGGCGAAATTCCTGGCGTACGGTCACGAACAACAGCTCACCGGTGCGACCGGACTTGACCCGGATGTCGGTCACCGCCGCGTGCCGTTGCGCGGTCAGCCCGAGCCGCAGCGGCGCGGTGACGGTCAGCCGGCCGCCGGCGAACATGCGCCGGCGATTCGGGACGGGCGGCAGGAAATGCCCGGCCAGCGGGTGACCGTCGGGCCCCAGCGCGGCGGTGACCGGCCACTCGGTGAAGTACACCCAATGCCACAACGCCGGCAATTCCGTTCCGGCGCTGAAGTTTTCGTTGATGTCGAGGGTGGCGGCCAACCGCCGCGCGGTCTCCGGCACCAGCGGGTCATCGGTGTGCAGCGGTTGCGGGCGCCAGTCTGCGACGTACTGCTCGAGGTTCATCAGAGATCCAGCCCTCCGCGCTTCACCAGTTGTTTGGCGATCACACCCTTCTGGATCTCGTTGGTGCCCTCACCGACGATCATCAGCGGCGCGTCACGGAAATACCGCTCGACGTCGTACTCGGTGGAGTAGCCGTACCCGCCGTGGATGCGTACCGCGTCCAACGCGATTTCCATCCCCACCTCGGACGCGAACAACTTGGCCATGCCGGCCTCCATGTCGACACGAGCACCGGAATCGAACTTCTCCGCGGCGCTGAGCAACAGGGCCCGGGCGGCGGCCAGCTTGGTGCCCATCTCGGCCAGCATGTTGCCCACGGACTGGTGCTGCCAGATCGGCTTACCGAAACTCTCGCGCTCCTGGGCGTAGCGCAGGGCGTCGTCGAAGGCTGCGCGCGCCACCCCGGTGGCGCGGGCCGCGACCTGCAGCCGCCCCACCTCCAGGCCCTTCATCATCTGTGCGAAGCCGACACCTTCCTCCGTGCCGAGCAGCGCGTCGGCGGGCACCCGGCAGTTGTCGAAGTTCAGCTCGCAGCTCTCGACACCCTTGTAGCCCAGCTTGGGCAGATCCTTGGAGATGGTGAATCCGGGGCCCTTCTCCACCAGCAGGATCGACACACCTCTGTGCGGCGGCTGTGCGCGCGGATCGGTTTTGCACAGCAGGGCGATCAGACCGGCGCGGCGGGCGTTGGAGATCCAGGTCTTGCTGCCGTTGATCAGATAGCCGCCCTGGTCGGGGCGTGCCTCGGTGCGCATGGCTTGCAGGTCGGATCCGCCGCCGGGTTCGGTGAGCGCCATGGTGGCGCGCAACTCCCCGGTGGCCAGGGCCGGCAGGTACTTCTGTTTCTGCTCGTCGGTACCGAACAGCAGGATCAACTTCGACACCACGGTGTGCCCACCCATGGCACCGGCCAGGCTCATCCAGCCCCGCGCCAACTCCTCGGTCACCTGCACGTAGCAGGGCATGGACACCGCGCCGAAACCGTAGGGCTCAGGGATCGCCAGTCCGAAGATCCCGATCTGTTTCATCTGCTCGATCAAGGCCTCGGGGTAGGTGTTGGCGTGCTCCAACTCCCGGACCACCGGCCGCACCTGCTTGTCGACGAAGTCGCGCACTGTCGCGACGATCGCGTCTTCCTCAGCTGTGAGCCCCATTCGAAGCAACGTACATTCACAGCGACGGAGCCGACTACAACAGCACTCCCTGTTCCGGTTGCGGTTCGGCCGGCTCGATGAGCTCGGGGCCGTTGTTGCGGATGCTGTTGACCAGTGTGGAGACCTCACGGATGGCGATGCGGTCCAGATCGCCGTGGCCGCGCAGCAGTCCCTCGTCGATGGGGGCGTCGGGGTCGAGCCACCGGTCCCAGTCCGCTGCGCTGATGGTCAGCGGCATCCGGTCGTGGATCTCGGCCAGCGGGCCGGCGGAGTCGGTGGTGATGATGGTGCAGCTCACCAGCGGTTTGGCGTCCTTCGGCGCGCCCTTGGGCCGCCAGGTGGACCACAGCCCCGCCATGAACAGCATCTCGCCGTCCTCGCCGTACATGTAGAACGGCGTCTTCGGCGCTTTCTTGCCGGAGGCGAGCTCGGGGTTGGGCCGCCACTCGTACCACCCGTCCATCGGAACCAGGCAGCGCTTGCTCTTGGCCGAATTCCGGAACGCCGGCGACTCGCTGACCTTCTCGGCGCGGGCGTTGATCAGCAGCGGGCCTTTGTTGTCGGGGCTGCCGTCCTCGGCGGTCTTCACCCAGGGCGGGATCAGCCCCCAGCGCATGGCCCGGACCCGCCTGGTCGACTGGTCATCGGGTTCGGAATGCCGTTTCACCACGGTGGTGATGGTCTGCGTCGGCGCGGTGTTGTAGTTCGAGCCGGACTTGGCACCTTTCTCCGCACCGGATTCACCCGTGGCCTCGTCGATGGCCTTGATCTTCTCGGCCAGCAGGGCCGGGTCGGTGGTGACTGCGAAACGTCCGCACATATCTCCCATGGTTCCAGAAGTGGCTGACACCCGAATTCGAGGACAGGGCAGGATGGAGCCGTGACGACATGGACGGCCCCCTGTACCCCGATGCCCGTGCACGCGACCGTCGCGATCCCGGGCTCGAAATCACTGACCAACCGCACCCTCATCCTGGCGGCGCTGGCCGCCGCTCAGGGCCAGGGCAGCTCGACCATCAGCGGGGCACTGCGCAGCCGTGACACCGACCTGATGATCGGTGCGTTACGGACCCTGGGCCTGTCCATCGACGGGGACGCCGCCGAACTCACCGTCGGCGGCAGCCTGTCCCCCACCGACGGCGCCACCATCGACTGTGGCCTGGCCGGTACGGTGCTGCGCTTCGTGCCTCCGGTGGCGGCGTTGAGTACCGCGGCGGTGGTGTTCGACGGCGACGAGCAGGCCCGCTCGCGCCCCATCGCACCCCTGCTGGGTGCACTGCGCTCCCTGGGCGTCGACATCGACGCCGACGCCATGCCGTTCCGGGTGAGCGGAGCCGGCGCCGTCAAGGGCGGCACCGTCGAGATCGACGCCTCCGCGTCCTCTCAGTTCGTGTCCGGGCTGCTGCTCTCGGGTGCGGCCTTCGATGACGGCCTGACGGTGGTGCACACCGGGGACTCACTGCCGTCGGCGCCGCACATCTCGATGACGACGCAGATGCTCGAGCTGGCCGGCGTCGAGGTCGACGCGACCACACCCAACCGCTGGCGGGTGGCTCCGGGGAAGGTCGCGGCGCGGCACTGGGATGTCGAGCCCGATCTGTCCAACGCGGTGCCCTTCCTGGCTGCCGCGGTGGTGTCCGGCGGCAGTGTCCGGATCACCGGCTGGCCCACCCCCAGCCTGCAGCCCGCCGATACCATCCTCGAGCTACTCGAGATGCTCAATTCGACTGCCACGCATGCTGATACACACCTGGAGATCCACGGTTCGGCGAACTACGACGGGTTCGACGTCGACCTGCGCGCGGTCGGCGAGCTGACACCGGCGGTGGCGGTGCTGGCCGCCTTGGCCACCCCGGGCTCGGTGTCGCAGTTGCGCGGTGTCGCGCACCTGCGCGGCCACGAGACCGACCGTCTGGCGGCGCTGAGCACCGAGATCAACGGCCTGGGCGGCGACTGCCAGGAGACCGAGGACGGGTTGCGGATCACCGCCACCGAGATGCACGGCGGAACGTGGCGCTCCTACGCCGACCACCGGATGGCGACCGCAGGTGCGCTGATCGGACTGCGGGTGCCGGGCGTCGAGGTCGACGACATCGAGACCACCGCCAAGACGCTGCCCGAATTCCCCGAGCTGTGGGCGGACATGCTCGCCGGGCAGGACTTCTAGCGGTCATGAGCGCGCGTTGAGCGGTCGCCAGTACGACGAGTCCGACGTCCGGATCCGACCGGGCAAGGGCTCGCGGCCGCGCACCAAGACCCGCCCCGAACACGCCGACGCCCGGGCGGCCATGGTGGTGACCGTGGACCGCGGCCGCTGGGGGTGTGTGCTCGACGGCGACCCCACCCGGCCCGTCACCGCCATGCGCGCCCGGGAACTGGGCCGCACGCCCATCGTCGTCGGTGATGACGTCGACGTGGTGGGCGACCTCTCGGGACGCCCCGACACCCTGGCCCGGATCGTCCGGCGTGGCGAACGACGAACGGTGTTGCGCCGCACCGCCGATGACACCGACCCCACCGAGCGGGTGGTGGTGGCCAACGCCGATCAGCTCCTCATCGTGGTCGCGCTCGCCGACCCACCGCCACGGACCGGTTTCGTGGAACGGGCACTGATCGCCGCGTACGCCGGTGGGCTGCAACCGATTCTGTGCTTGACGAAGAGTGACTTGGCGCCGCCCGAGCCGTTCGCCGCCCAGTTCGCTGATCTGGATCTGCGGGTGGCGATCGCCGGGCGCGACGACCCTCTCGACACGGTGGAGCCCCTGCTGGTCGACAAACTCACGGTGCTGTTGGGCCACTCCGGGGTGGGTAAGTCGACTCTGGTGAATCGTATTGTCCCCGAGGCAGATCGAGCCATCGGCGACGTGTCGGGGGTAGGCAAGGGACGGCACACGTCCACTCAGTCCATCGCGTTGGCGCTGCGCGACGGCGGCTGGGTGATCGACACCCCGGGCATCAGGTCATTCGGGCTGGCGCACATCGCACCCGACGACGTGCTGCTGGCGTTCTCCGACCTGTCCGAGGCCATCGCGGACTGTCCTCGCGGGTGCGGGCACATGGGTCCGCCCGCTGATCCCGAGTGCGCCCTCGACGAAAAGACGGGAGCCGCCGCGGCGCGGGTGAACGCGGCGCGACGGCTCCTGTCAGTGTTGCGTGAGGGCGCTGGGCCCGGTAATTCCTAGGCGGTACGACGCTCCTGCACGGCGGCAACCGGAGCCGACGGGCGCGAGCCCGACCGGCGCCACTTGCGCACCGTCGCGATGGCCGTCTTGAGGCCGCGGCGGCGACCCGACGTGTTGTCGACGCCGGCGAAATCGGGCCCCAGGTCGCTGAACATCCGCTCGCTCCGGGTCTCCGGTGCGTTGTCGGCGGTGTCGCGGAGGTACTTGTTCGGCAGCGACAGCTTGGCGATGGTGCGCCAAGCCTTGCCGTACTGCAGCAGGAACGACCCGGTGGTGTACGGCAGGTCGTACTTGTCGCAGATCTCCTTGACCCGGAACGAGATCTCGTGGAGCCGGTTGCTGGGCAGGTCCGGGTACAGGTGATGCTCGATCTGATAGCACAGGTTGCCGCTCATGAAGCGCAGCACCGGACCGTTCTCGAAGTTGGCACTGCCCAGCATCTGGCGCAGGTACCAGTGGCCCTTCGATTCACCCACCATGTCGGTCTTGGTGAATTTCTCAGCGCCGTCCGGGAAGTGGCCACAGAAGATCACGGCGTTGGCCCAGACGTTGCGGATGACGTTGGCCACCGCATTGGCCTTCATGGTCTTCGTGAACGTCGCACCCGGGGACAGCGACGTCAGCGCCGGATAAGCGACATAGTCCTTGACCAGCTGGCCGCCGGCCTTGGCACCAAACTCGCGCACCCGCACCAGGGTGGCGGCCCGGTCGTCACGGCCCTTGGAGATCTTGCCGAGCTCCAGGTGCTGCAGGCCGACGCCCCACTCGAATCCGGCGGCGAGCACGGTGTTGTAGAAGAGGTTGCCGAGGTTGAACGGCTTCCACTTCTGGTCCCGGGTGACGCGGATCAGGCCGTAGCCCACATCGTCGTCCATGCCCAGGATGTTGGTGTACTTGTGATGCATGAAGTTGTGAGTGAAGCGCCAGTGCTTGGAGGCGCCACTCATGTCCCACTCCCAGCTGGAGGAGTGGATCTCGGGATCGTTCATCCAATCCCACTGGCCGTGCATGACGTTGTGGCCGATCTCCATGTTCTCGATGATCTTGGCCACGCCGAGGGTGACGGTGCCTGCCCACCACGCCGATCGCTTCGAACTGGCGGTCAGCATCAGGCGGCCGGCCAACTCCAACGCGCGCTGTGCAGCGATGGTGCGCCGGATGTAGCGCGAATCGCGCTCCCCGCGGGAGTCTTCGATGTCCTGCCGGATGGCGTCGAGCTCAACGGCCAGGCTCTCGATATCCGCGTCTGTCAAATGGGCGAACTCTGGGACGTCTGTGATTGCCATTGTTTCCCTCCTTCCGGGGGTTCCTACGCTAGCGTAACCTACGATGCCGTAGGTTACTAGTCAGTAAATCTCACACGTCGAGTGTGCAATCACCCGAAGCGGCCGAGACACACGTCTGGATCCTGGTGCCGGGCTCGTGCTCGACACCCGTGCGCAGGTCCCGCACGTGGCCGTCGACCAGGCTGACCACACAGGACTGGCAGATGCCCATCCGGCAGCCGAACGGCATCTGCACCCCGACCTGCTCACCTGCATCCATCAGCGGGGTGGCGCCGTCGACTGCCAATGTCTTGCCGGTGCGCTCGAACGTCACCGTGCCCCCGCTGCCATGCGGTGCGGCACGGGTGACGGCGAAGCGCTCCAGGTGCAGCCGCTCCGGGATGCCCGCGGCGGCCCACACCTTCTCGGCCTCGGCGAGCAGTCCCTCCGGACCGCACGCCCAGACCTGCCGTGACCGCCAGTCGGGCACCACGGCGTCGAGGCTGTTGAGATCGAGCCGTCCTTCGGTCCGGGTAGCCCGAACGCTGAGCCGGTAATCAGGATGCCTGTGTCCCAGCGCGGCGAGTTCTTCGGCGAACATCAGGTCACCGGCCGTCGGCACCGAGTGCAGATGGGCGATGTCGGTGATCTGATCTCGGCGCTCCAGCGTCCGCAGCATCGACATGATGGGGGTGATCCCCGATCCCGCTGTGAGGAACAGCACCGAAGCGGGCGCCGGGTCCGGCATCACGAAATTGCCCTGCGGGGCGGCCAATCGGACGATCGTGCCGGGCGTCACCCCTCCGACGAGGTGGCTGGACAAAAAGCCTTCCGGCATCGCCTTGACCGTGATGGTGATGGTGCGCGCTCCCGTGAGCGCCGGCGAGGTCAGCGAGTACGACCGCCAGCGCCACCGGCCTTCCACCATGACCCCGATGCCGATGTACTGGCCGGGTTGGTAGTCGAAGGAGAAACCCCAGCCCGGCTTGATCACCAGGGTGGCGGAGTCCTCGGTCTCGCGACGGACGTCGACGATCCGCCCGCGGAGCTCGCGCGCTGACCACAGCGGATTCGCCAGGTGCAGGTAATCGTCGGGCAACAGCGGATGGGTGATCTTGCTGGCGAGGGTGCGCAGCGCGTGCCAGCCCGGATGTTTCTCGGCACCGGCCACGGTCGGACGTATGGTGTCGACGACCTTGGCACCGGTCTTGATCTGATTCTTGGCCATGGCTCTCCTACCCGAGTCGCGGCATCCCTAACCTACGGTACCGTAACTTACGGTCGCGTATCCAGTCTTCAGAGCAATTCGAGTAGGAACGGCAGTTCTTGGGTGGCGTACCACGCAAGGTCATGGTCTTGGGCGTCGCCGACCGCCAGTTCGGCGTCCTCGTCTCCCAGATCCGCGGCGTCGATGACCTCGACCGCGGCGCGTACCGCGGCCTCCGCGGCTGCGGTGTCCACGTACACCGCCACCACGTTGTCGAGTGTCACCGGGTCACCGACGCGGACCACCGCGTCATCGAGATCCGGTCGGGCCTTTGCATTTTCAACGTCAGCCACCAGGACGGACCGGCGCAGCGGCAGGTCGTCGTCCGAGTCGGTGGGGTCGTCGGCGGCGAGCAGGCGCAGCGACCCCAGCGCGGCGTCACGCAGGGCCACTTCGGCGAGTTCGTCGTCGTCGCCCTCGGCGTACGCCTCACGCAGAGTCGGCGTGACGGCGAATGCGGTTCCGCTGACCGGGAACAGTGAACCGTCGGCGACGAGTCGCTGGAGCATCGCCAGCGTCGCCGGGATGTAGACCCGCATAGTGGACGAGGCTAACAGCGGGTCGGTCGCGGAGCCCGAGGCACGAGGGCGACAGCGGGCCGACCCCCGAAGACAGCGGTCGGTCGCGGAGCCCGAGGCACGAGGGCGACAGCGGGCCGACCCCCGGAGACAGCGGTCGGTCGCGGAGCCCGAGGCACGAGGGCGGGCCCCGCTATTCGCGGTCGCCGATCAAGGTGGCGACGTGGTCGGGGACGTAGGTGGACAGTTCGCGGGGCGGTCGTTCATAGTTCCCCGAGAACACGGGCCGCTCGGGCAGTTCAACCTTGGGGTGGCCCACATCGTGGTAATCGATGCTCGACAGCAGATGGCTCATCATGTTGAGCCTGGCGTGCTTCTTGCTGTCGGACTCCACCACGAACCACGGGCTGAATGTCGTGTCGGTGTGCACCATCATCTCGTCCTTGGCCCGCGAGTAGTCCTCCCAGCGGTACACCGATTCGAGGTCCATCGGCGAGAGCTTCCACTGCCGCACCGGATCGTTGAGTCGCGACCGGAACCGGCGCAGCTGCTCGTCGTCGGACACCGAGAACCAGTACTTGCGCAGCTGGATGCCGTCGTCGATCAGCATCTGCTCGAAGATCGGGGTCTGCCGCAGGAACAGCGAGTGTTCCTGCGGGGTGCAGAACCCCATCACCTTCTCGACGCCGGCCCGGTTGTACCAGGACCTGTCGAACAGGACGATCTCCCCTTTGGTGGGCAGATGTTCGATGTAGCGCTGGTAATACCACTGGCCCCGTTCGCGGTCGGTGGGCGCGGGCAGCGCGGCGATCCGCGACACCCGTGGGCTGAGGTACTCGGTGATCCGTTTGATCGTGCCGCCCTTGCCCGCCGCGTCACGACCTTCGAAGATCACCACGATGCGAGCGCCGGTGTGTTTGGTCCACTCCTGCAGCTTCACGAATTCCGTTTGGAGACGGAACAACTCAGCTTCGTAGACATCCTTCGACAGCTTCGGTCGTGCTTTGCCCATCCAGGAATCGTAACGCTCAGCGCGCGTCGGGATCCTTTTCGACCGAGATCACGAAGTCGTCACCGTGCTGCTTGACACCCGTGACCACCGCCGCCTCCACGGCTTCCACCGCGTACTTGCGGCGCACCACCAGCGGATCCAGGCGCAGGTCCTTGACCAGCGCCACCGCCATCGCCACCATCACGGCGGCAAAAGGCACCGCGGCGATGATGGTGATGGTCTGCAGACCCGTCAGGGCGTCCTCTCCCCCGACCAGCAGCATCACCAACGCCACCGCACCCATCGCCACACCCCAGAAGATGACCGTGCCCCGCGACGGCTTGAGGGTGCCTCGCTCCGACAGCGACCCCATCACCACGGAAGCGGCGTCGGCGCCCGAGACGAAGAAGATGGCGACCAGCACCATCACCAGCACACTGGCGACCGTGGCCAGGGGGTAGTTGCCGAGCAGGCCGAACAGCTGTTCCTCCTGGCTGCCCTGGTCGGCCAGGTCCACGCCCTCCTGTTGCGCCCTGATCGCCGCGCCGCCGAAGATCGCGAACCACACCAGCGACACCAGGCTGGGCACCAGCAACACGCCCGCGACGAACTGGCGGATGGTGCGGCCGCGCGAGATCCGGGCGATGAACATCCCGACGAACGGGGTCCAGGAAATCCACCACGCCCAGTAGAAGATGGTCCACGACTGCAGCCAGGTGTTGACCACATCGCCTTCGGCTCCGGTGCGTGCTGCCATGGCGCCCAGCTCGCCCGCGAAGCTGCCCAGCGTGGTCGGCACCAGGTTGAGAATGAAAACCGTTGGGCCCAGCACGAATACAAACAGCGCCAACAGGACCGCCAGCACCATGTTGATGTTGGACAACCACTGGATGCCCTTGGCCACTCCGGATACCGCCGACAACACGAAGGCGATGGTCAACACGGTGATGATCACCACCAGGATGGTGTTGCCGGTCTGTCCGATACCGCCGACGATCTGCAGCCCGCTGCGGATCTGCAGGGCGCCCAGCCCCAGGGACGCCGCTGAGCCGAAGAGGGTGGCGAAGATCGCCAGCATGTCGATGACCTTGCCCCAAGGGCCGCCGGCCCTGGACCCCAATAGCGGCTCGAACGTGGCGCTCACCAGCTGCAGCCGGCCCTTGCGGTAGACGCCGTAGGCGATGGCCAGACCCACCACCGCGTAGATGGCCCACGGATGCAGCGTCCAGTGAAACAGCGTGGTGGCCAAGGCATTCTGAACCGCGGCCGGGTTGCCTTCCGGTCCCGTTCCGGGCGGAGGCGTGACGAAGTGCGTCAACGGTTCGGCCACACCGAAGAACATCAGTCCGATGCCCATCCCGGCGCTGAACATCATGGCGATCCACGACACGCCGCGGAACTCCGGCTCCTCGTCGTCGCGGCCCAGCGGAATGTTGCCGTACCGACTCAGCGCCAGCCACAGCACGAACACCACGAAGCCGCTGGCGGTCAGGACAAAGAACCAGCCGACGTTGTCCATCACCCAGGTCAGCGCCGTGCCAGAGGCGCCGGCGAGGGAGTCGGTACTGAGGAAGCCCCAGAGCAGGAATCCGACCGCGATGGCCGCGGTGACACCGAACACCACCCAGTCCATGCTGCGGCGCTGCAGAGCTGCCTGGTCATCGACGGGTTGGTCCAATACGGGGTGCACGACGGTCTGCGCCTCGGCGATCGCGTCGGCGGCCTTGACTGCTCGTCGCACCGGCCGCTGGGGTTGGTTTTCTGCTGTTGCTTCATCATCGGAGCGCACACTCATGGTGCACCAATTCGAACCGTTGTCGACTTATCGAGTCAACTCCGCCGGTCAGGGGTTCACTGGGCAGCGTCCAGCAGTTCGTCGAGCGACTCTTGCAGTAGCGCGGGCAGCACGTCCACATCGCTCATGGCGTCGCGGTCGGCGTTGATGCCGAAGTAGAGGTTGCCGTGGTAGGACGTGATGCCGATGGCGAGCACCTGGTTGGTCAGCAGCGGGGGCACCGCATAGGTCTCGAGTAACTTCGTGCCCGCCACGTACATCTGGGACTGCGCACCGGGAACGTTGGTGATCAGCAAATTGAACAGTCGCGCCGAAAAGCTGGACGCCACCCGGATGCCCATCGCGTGCAGCGTCGGTGGCGCGAAACCCGACAGTGTCACGATGGTGCGGGCATCGACCAGGCTCGCGGCGGTCGGATGCGTTTCGGTGGCATGGGCGATCTGCGACAGCCGCACCACCGCGTTGCCCTCGCCCACCGGCAGATCCACCAGGAACGGCGCCACCTCGCTGATCGCCTGCCCCGGCCCGGCACTGGAGTCGAGGTCGGGGTCGGTGTACACCGACATGGGCGCCATGGCCCGGACCGTCGAGCTGGGCGTGACGGGTTCGCCGCGTGAGAGCAGCCAGTTGCGCAGCGCGCCCGCGATGACGGCCAACACCACGTCATTGACATCGCAGTCGTAGCGGGCCCGCAGATGCCGGTAGTCCTCGAGCTTGCCGCTGGCCACGGTGAAACGCCGGTTGCGGGACACGGTGGTGTTCAGGGGGCTGTTGGGCGCGGTGCCCCGCGCGACAGTGCGGGCAAACTCCAATGCGCGCCGGCCCGCCTCGGCCAGCTCACCGGAATTGGTCACCACACCGGTGATCGCGGACTGCACCACTCGCGCCTGCTGGCGCGGTCGCGACACCCAGTCACCGACAGCGCCCAACAGCAGGCCGGCGGTGCCCGGTTCGCGCGCGGGAATCCAGATGTCCTCCCCGAACACCGGCGGCTTCTGCGTCCGGTCGGCGATCACATGCCCGATCTCCAGCGCCGTCATGCCGTTGACCAGCGCTTGATGCGATTTGGTGTAGATGGCGACGCGGTTCTTGGTCAGCCCCTCGACCAGGTACATCTCCCACAGCGGTCGCGACTTGTCCAGCGGCCGCGACCCCAGCCGGGCCACCAGGTCGTGTAACTGGGCGTCGCTTCCCGGCGAGGGCAGCGCCGACCGCCGGATGTGATAGGTGATGTCGAAGTCGCGGTCGTCGATCCAGACCGGGCGCCCCAGCCCCCAGGTGACCTCGCGGACCTTCTGGCGGTACCGCGGAATCTGCGGTAACCGCTGCTCGACAGTGGCCAGCAGGGTCTCGTAACTCAACCCAGCCCGCGGCTTGCGCAGGATGGACAAGGTGCCCACGTACATCGGCGTCGACGTGTTCTCCAGCTGATAGAACGACGCGTCGGACGCCGACAACCTAGCCACCATGTCGACCCCCCCTCGAGCCCCTCCCTTGCCCCTGAGGGCCGAGGTCACCGTAACCGGCCGCCCTGTGAGCGCGCAGCGCGGGTGCACACGCAAACCTGGCCGCTGTGCCATGATCACCGCGTCTGTCACTCTCCAGCAGGCGAGTCCGTAGCGTCGCGTCCCCTGGAGGTCGAGCATGACCGCACCACCGAGCCCTGTCGTCATCCCGGTCGTCGACTACGAACCGCCGGCCCGAAGTCAACCGACCGACCCGGCCGCTGCACGAGTGAAGAGTGCCCCCGCCCGCGAACGACATCTGCACGCGGTGCCCGCCGTCTCACCGCAACGGCAGGCCGCTGCCGCGTTCACCGACGCCGCGCTGCGCAGCATCCTGGAAGTGATCGACCAGCGCCGCCCGGCGACACAACTGCGTCCGCTGCTGGCCGGT
This sequence comes from Mycobacterium sp. Soil_C_30, assembly GCF_057656995.1. Taxonomy (NCBI): domain Bacteria; kingdom Bacillati; phylum Actinomycetota; class Actinomycetes; order Mycobacteriales; family Mycobacteriaceae; genus Mycobacterium; species Mycobacterium sp. Soil_C_30. The sequence goes on from NZ_JBDGJH010000021.1 coordinate 85,336, forward strand.
GGACTGGCCGACACCGTGGTGGCCTTGAGCCGAGCCCATACCGACGCCAAGGGCCACAGCCGGGCCGCCGCGGTACTACGCCGGGTCCGGCTTCAGTCCGCCGAGCCGGGCGACACGTCGTTCGAGGTGGCTGCGGTGTACTCCCGTGGCACACGCGTGCACGCGCTGGCATGCCGGGTGGAGCTGACGACGACGCCGCGGGGCTCACGCTGGCAACTGGTCGCGCTTCACCTGGGGTGAGCGGTGTGGTGGAGTCAGCCCTTCCGGGACTTCGCCGCGCGGCGAGCGGCCTCGCGACGTTCACGCCGGGTGGTGCCGCCCGCGCCGGCTGCGGCGCCGTCGCCGTTGTCGCGACGCTGCACCTCGGCGCTGCCGTCCTCGGACGGACCGACGTAGGTCAGCGGCGGCGCCTTGTCCTCGATCCCCTTGGCGCGCACCGCGGTTCCCGCCGACGCGCGGGCCCCGGCCGGCGCGTCCTGCTTGCGGGCCGCGGCTGCGGCGGCGAACTCTGCCAACCCTTCCGGGGCGGCCTGTGTCGCCACGGCCGGCGCCGTCGGAGCCGCCTCGACCTGCACGTTGAACAGGAAGCCGACCGACTCCTCTTTGAGGGCGTCGAGCATGCCGCGGAACATGTCGTAACCCTCGCGCTGGTACTCCACCACCGGGTCACGCTGCGCCATGGCGCGCAGGCCGATACCTTCGCGCAGGTAGTCCATCTCGTAGAGGTGTTCGCGCCACTTGCGGTCGAGCACGTTGAGCAGCACATTGCGTTCGAGCTGGCGCATCGCACCCTCGCCGGCGATCTCCTCCAGCTGCGCTTCCCTTGCCGCGTAAGCCTTTTCGGCGTCCTCGAGCAGAGCGGCCAGCAACTCTTCCCTGGTCAGCTCACCGGCCTCGCCCACCGCATCGGAGTCGATCAGGTCGTGATGGTCGATGGACACCGGGTACAGCGTCCGGAGCGCTTCCCAGAGCTTCTCGAGATCCCAGTCCTCCGAATACCCTTCGGCGGTGGCGCCGTCGACGTAGGCGGTGATCACGTCGACCAGCATCTGGTGCGCCTGGTCGGCCAGGTTCTGCCCTTCGAGGACCATCTTGCGCTCGGCGTAGATCACCTTGCGCTGCTGGTTCATCACCTCGTCGTACTTGAGGACGTTTTTACGGACCTCGAAGTTCTGCTGCTCCACCTGCGTCTGAGCACTCTTGATGGCGCGGGTGACCATCTTGGCTTCGATCGGCACGTCGTCGGGCAGATTCAGCCGGGTCAGCAGGGACTCCAGCGTGGCGCCGTTGAAGCGCCGCATCAGTTCGTCGCCCAACGACAGGTAGAACCGGGACTCCCCCGGGTCACCCTGGCGGCCGGCGCGACCACGCAGCTGGTTGTCGATACGTCGGGATTCGTGGCGCTCGGTACCCAGCACGTACAGACCGCCGACGTCGCGGACGTCCTTGGCTTCCGCGCTGGCCTCGTCCTTGATCTTGTTGAGCGTGTCGTCCCAGGCGGCTTCGTATTCCTCGGGCGTCTCCACCGGGTCGAGGCCCTGTTCCCGCAGTCGCTTGTCGGCCAGGAAGTCGACGTTGCCACCGAGCACGATGTCGGTACCGCGGCCGGCCATGTTGGTGGCCACGGTGACCGCGCCCAGGCGACCCGCCTCGGCGATGATGTTGGCTTCCTGCTCGTGGTACTTGGCGTTGAGGACGTTGTGCGGGATCTTGCGCTTGGTGAACTGGCGCGACAGGTACTCGGAGCGTTCCACGCTGGTGGTACCGATCAGGACCGGCTGCCCCTTCTCCCACCGCTCGGCCACATCGTCGACGACGGCGATGTACTTGGCTTCCTCGGTCTTGTAGATCAGGTCCGACTGGTCCTGGCGGATCATGTCCCGGTTGGTCGGGATGCTGACGACACCCAGCTTGTAGATCTCGTGCAGCTCGGCGGCCTCCGTCTGCGCGGTACCGGTCATCCCGGACAGCGTCTCGTAGAGGCGGAAGTAGTTCTGCAGCGTGATCGTGGCCAGCGTCTGGTTCTCGTTTTTGATCTCGACGCGTTCCTTGGCCTCGATGGCCTGGTGCATGCCTTCGTTGTAGCGGCGGCCCACCAGCACGCGGCCGGTGAACTCGTCGACGATGATGACCTCACCGTTGCGGACGATGTAGTCCTTGTCGCGGGTGAACAGCTCCTTGGCCTTGAGGCAGTTGTTCAGGTAGCTGACCAGCGGCGAGTTGGCGGCTTCGTACAGGTTGTCGATGCCGAGCTGGTCTTCGACGAATTCCACGCCGAGCTCGTGCACGCCGATGGTGCGCTTGCGGATGTCCACCTCGTAGTGGACGTCCTTCTCCATCAGGGGCGCCAGCCGCGCGAACTCGGTGTACCAGCTCGAGGCGCTGTCGGCGGGGCCGGAGATGATCAGCGGGGTCCGGGCTTCGTCGATCAGGATGGAGTCCACCTCGTCGACGATCGCGAAGTTGTGGCCGCGCTGCACCAGGTCTTCGAGACTGTGCGCCATGTTGTCGCGCAGGTAGTCGAACCCGAATTCGTTGTTGGTGCCGTAGGTGATGTCGGCGGCGTAGGCGGCGCGACGCTCGGCGGGTGTCAGCCCCGAGAGGATGACACCGACGGACAGGCCGAGGAACCGGTGTACGCGGCCCATCCACTCGGCGTCACGTTTGGCCAGGTAGTCGTTGACCGTGACGACGTGCACACCCTTGCCGGAAAGCGCGTTGAGGTAGGACGGCAGCACCGCGGTCAGGGTCTTGCCCTCACCGGTCTTCATCTCGGCGACGTTGCCGAAGTGCAGCGCGGCGCCGCCCATCACCTGGACGTCGAAGTGTCGTTGCGAGAGCACCCGCCAGGCCGCTTCCCGGGCGACGGCGAACGCCTCGGGCAGCAGGTCGTCGAGGGTCTCGCCGTCGGCGATCCGCTTCTTGAACTCGTCGGTCTTGGCGCGCAGCTCCGCGTCGGAGAGTTTCTCGACGTCGTCGGACAAGGTGTTGACGTAGGCAGCCACGCCCTTGAGGCGTTTGACCATGCGACCTTCACCGAGTCGCAGCAGCTTCTGCAGCACTGATATATCCCCTACAGGATTGGAGTCTTAGTGCGGTCCATCGTAGGTGACTCTGCTGTAAGCCCTGAGCGCGCTGCGGTGAGTCGGGCCCTGCGGAGGCGCAACGTGGGCGGGATCCCGGTTGGAATCCCGCCCACGGCGTCGTGTTGTCAGGCCAGCCGGATCAAGCCGTAGTCATAGGCGTGACGGCGGTAGACCACCGTCGGCTTGTCGGTTTCCTTGTCGTGGAAGAGGAAGAAATCGTGGCCGACGAGCTCCATCTCGTAGAGCGCGTCATCGACGGTCATCGGCCGATCCGGATGCTCCTTGGTGCGGACCACCCGCCCGGGGACGTGTTCGTCGGCGGCCGCCGCGGCGACGGCCGGGTCGGTTTCGCCGGCCGACGTCGTCGGCGGATCGAAGTCGGGCGGGATGGCCGCGGTGGCCTCGGCGACGGAGACCGGTGTCTTGTCGCCGTAGTGGATCTTGCGGCGGTCCTTGCCGCGGCGCAGACGAGCCTCGAGCTTCTGCACGGCCGCTTCGAGTGCGGCGTAGAAGCTGTCCGCACACGCCTCGCCGCGGACAACCGGGCCACGGCCCCGTGCCGTGATCTCGACGTGCTGACAGTTCTTGCGTTGTCGACGGTTCTTCTCGTGGTCGAGTTCGACGTCGAACATGTAGATGGTTCGGTCGAAGCGCTCCAGCCGAGCCAGCTTCTCCGCAACGTGTATCCGGAAGTGATCCGGAATCTCCACATTGCGACCCTTCACAACCACTTCAGAGCGCGGCTCCGGTGCGGGTTGTTCCTCGGTATCGGCCAGCATTTGGGCGGATTGGCTTGTCATGCTTGACAACTCGTTACTCCTCTGCGTCGAACGCAAGCGCGTGTCTGGCGAGTAGATACATGCGCCGAGGGGATAAACGAATTCGCACACCCGCCGGCGCTAGGGGTCGGATATCACCTCCCTACCGCCTCGGGCGACGTGGCTCGAGGCTGTCGAGAATGGCTCTGGCCTTCGAGTCCGGCTGCGAGTGCTTCACAGCGTGTTGTTCCCGAAGGTAGTCCGAGTTCACCCAAACGTGCCACCTTTTTCTCGCACCTGTTGCCAGTTCTTTCGACCCCCGTTACAAGGACCTTCGTCGGTTGCGGGCCGAGAGCCGATCAGGCGTGGGCCAGGGCGAGAACACCCGCCACCCGGGCTCCGACCGACTGCAACATGCGCACTGATTCGCAGGCAGTGGCACCGGTGGTCACGATGTCGTCCATAAGGAGTACGTCGGCACCTTCGCCGAGTTTGCTGGAAGTGACTCGGATGCGCCCGGCCAGGTTCCGCTGCCGGGCACTGCTGCTGAGTCCAACGGAGTCTCTGGCCGCGCCCTTGAGCCGGAGCACGGGCGCGACGGTGATCTCGGGATGGGCGGCCACCGCAGCGGTGAGAAGCCGGGTCACCGGGTCACCGCCGCGGCGTCGGGCGGCGAGCCGTCGGGTAGGTGCGGGGACGACGGCCAGGGGCAGCTCCAGCACTCCCCACGCCAGCAGGCGGTGGATGCCCACCGCCATGGCGTGCGCCAGCGGCGGGATCAGATCGGTGCGGCCGTCCTCCTTGAGCGCGACGATGGCGTGTCGGCGGATGCCGGCGTGGCGGCCGAGCGTGAAGACGGGGACGCCGGGGTCCAGCCGCGGGGAGATGACGTGCGGCTCGTCGGTGGCCACGCTGAGCACGCCCGCGCACGTGGCGCACCAGCGGGTGGCCGGGGCGCCGCAGCCGCCGCACTCGAGCGGCAGGACGAGATCGAGCATGGCTGCAGTGTGGCGGGAGGGGGTGACAGGTTGGGGTCAGCCTGGCACCGGTTCAGCCGCCGCGCGGCGAGAACCGGCCCGGCGAATGGATCGGCACGGCCGGGGCCCGCAATGCGGCACCGACTTGCTGCGTGACCACCTCGCGGAGTTCAGCGGGGCCGGCTGGGAGCTGAGGCGCTTCGCCGGGTTCGGCGAAGAGCGCCACCGCGTTGTCCAGACCGTCGACAGTCACCGACCCGACCGGCAATAGCACCGTCCCGGGAAGCAGCGCGATCTCCTGCTCGTCGGGGTGCTGGGACAGCGGCGCAATGTAGCGGCCCGTGATCGTGACGATCGCCGTCAACCGCTCAGCGGTGAAATTCTCACTGGCAACCCGCGGACTCAGAGAAGTGGGTAGGACGTTCGACAGCGTGATCGCATGCAGTGATGGCTCCCCGGTCAACCCGCGGTAGGTGATGGCCGGAGTGGCCGGCAGCTGCAGGAGGGCTTGCTCGAGGCCCGCGGTCATAGATTCCTCTTCCTTGCATCGATGGCATCGACGATGGCATGTGCGGCAAGCCGAACGAATTCTGGTGTGCGCGCCTCGCTGTGGATGTCCCACTGCCAGCTACCTATGTAGGTGATGTCCCCGGTTGGCTGGCCGGGAAATCCGATCTGCACCACGTCACACTCCGGAAGGGACGCTGGCGGCTGCCCCAGCTTTTGAATGATCTGAGCCAACACCTCCGACGAGTTCGTGACGTAGGCCGGCAGATCTTCTGTTCCCACAAAAAGCGCGTACTCCGTAGGGGGTCCGTCCCCCAAGTCCGTTCTGCCGGCGGCAACGATGACACCCTGATCTCCCACCGCGACATGCACTCCACGGGGCGAAGCTCTCACTTCGAAGCCGGAGGCGTGCAGATCAGACCCGAGCTTTCCCAGGCGATCCGTCGGCCAGGTGGCCAGAAAATGGGTCGGCTCACATCCCCCCAAGGACCACCGTCGACGGTAAGGAGCACTCAGAGAGAAGTCGGAGCGGATGTGTTGGCGCAGCCAGCCAGCGATCTCTTCTCCGGATTCCAATAGCTGCGGGGTCATTCCTTCTGCCTCAAAACAACTCTCATAACACCATTTTCATCGAGTTGAGCCGAAATCACCTCGAACCTCGACGACCTTGGAAACAGGATCTCCGACTCATCGGCATACTTTGACAACTGCGTGACGTCAACCCCAGTGTGTCCCTCCACCCTCAAGAGCAAGGGCGTCTCGTCGGCCGCTGCGCCCCTTGCAAATGACTCAGCGACGAACTGATCTTTACTAGTGCTAAAGAAGGCCTCTTCAGAGAAGGTTTTCCCAACGTCGAACTTTTCGAGGAGCTCATCAGAAGCGCGCAATCCGCGCCATGTGGTGGACGTAGCATCAGCTGCATCAGCGCGATATGGGGGTAGGGACGCCAAGCCCTCGTCCGCCTTCTGAATCTGTGCCTCAAGCACCGAGCGCTGCTCAGAGGTTAAGTCAGCGACAGACCGTGCTCCGAGGCTGTACTTCTGCGACTCGGACAATTCGTCAACATCACGCAAGTACGCGTTGAACGCGTTGTAGTCCTGAGTTGTGTATCGATAGATTCCCTCAACTCCCTCCTTCGAGATAGTTGGGTAGGCCTCCGAAACTTTCGTCGCCCACTCATCGAATCGATTCGGATCGACAGGCCCGTTCGGCAACCGATACTCGTTGTTGATCTCGATGAGGTCAGGAAACTCGACGCCGGGCGGCGCGTTGTTGGCCGGCGGATCGCTCAAGCCGGTGTGCGGTGGATTGTTGGTACCGTCCCCTGGAGAACCGTTAGCCCCATGGGACGTGCCGTCGGGCGACTGCCCGTCGGGTCCGCCACCGGATGCGCCGGAGGGCGTCTGCCCGCCGGTTGGATCAGCCGGGCCAGAACTGTTCCCGCCACCGAAGGGGCCGTCGGCACGGGTTCCGTTGTGACCGGGTTCGAACGGGGCTCCTCCTGGCGCCGGTGAGCCGCCTCCCGAAGGCGAACCTCCTCCGACGGACGGGCCTGCACCGCCCCCTCCCGATCCGAGCCCACCTGCCGGACTCGAAGGTGGCGACGGCGGAGCGGCGCCTGAGCTTGCAGGCGCCGGCGCGGACGCGGCAGCACTGTCGGAGGCAGAGGCCGACCCGGCTGGAGCAGGCTTGTGTTCGGTAGGACCGAGCGGCGTCTGCGGCGGAAGTGGCGCCGAGACCGGGGCACCCGGCTTGGGCTCGGGTGCCTTCGGCGGTTCAGGTAGCGGTGCCGGTGTGCCGCCGGCGGGAACTTTCGGCGGTTCCGCAACCTTGGGAAGATCGAGAGGTTTCGGCAGCTCTGACGGTCTCGGAACGGCGAGATGAGGCGCCGCGCGGGTTACCGCCTCGGCAGTCTCTGCGACACCATGACCCACCGTGCCGATCTTGGTCAGGCCACCTCCGGGCACGAAAAACGTGGCGACGTCGAACACGCTGCGCCCCAGGGCTTCTGCAGGATTGGTCTTCCACAGTTCCCAGTGCAGAGTCTCCTTGCCCACCTGCAACCACGCGTCACCTGTTCCGGTCCAGCCGTCTTCGTCGGCCCCCACCAGCGGCGCCATGCCGCTGATCAGTTCGCGATAATCGTTGAAACTTCCTTGCGGGTCGACGACAGCCCGTTGCGGACTATAGGTCCACGCGCCCTCCACAAGCTCCCATGCCTGCAACCCGAAACCCTTGGTGACCTGGGACATGTCGTCGATAATCTGACCGACAGGGTTGCCTTGGAGAAACTGTTCCCACTCTTTGTCAGCGAACTTCAGCATGCCCTCCGCGATGGTGGCGGCCGCATCCACCATGGGTGCGAGCCCTGCCATCAGCGCTGACACCTGGGCGGCGAAGTTGTCCACCACGGTCTTGATGTCGTCGGCTATCTGCTTGATCTCGGACTCGTCCTGGTCGGTCAGGAAATCCCAGACGATCTTCGCCCCGGTCAAGGGATCGCAGATCCGAGCCAACAGGTCCATGATCGCGACGTGCACCTCGTCCACCTTGTCGGCGTACGAGATCAGCTTGGCGGCAACAGAGTTGGACTGCACCATCAGTTCAGAGGCCGCTTTGAGCGAGTCGGCGAACGCCTGTCCCATCGCCTCTGCTTCTGGGATCTGCTGGGCGCCGATGACACCCAGGGCGGGTGCCGCCGTCGTCTGAGTCACCAACAACTCGGTGCCAGCCGCCATCCACGCGCCAGCGGCGGCCCGCAGCTGGGCCGAATCGGCCGTGGGCCAAATCATTCCGATGTACTTGCTCACCCACCCGAAGCCCCGTGGTGCTGGAATGCTGCCACCCACCGAAGTCGGCGGTTCCACGGCCGCGATCGCCCCGCTGGCGGCTGGCAGCGGGAGGGGCTCGGCGCGCCCCCTGCCGTCGGACAGCGCCTCGGCCATGGAATAGTTATGCGCCGACATCCGCACGCCGTCACCAAGATTGACCACACCGTTGCGTGATGCCGCGAATGCTTTCACCAAGCTGGCCGCCGCTGAGTCGTAGGACTCGCCGATGGCCTCGCCGACGGGATCGTCACCGCACATTGCCCCACAGCCGGACAGCGCACCCGACAGGGTGGATAGCGTCGACCCGATGTCCCTACCGACATCGGTCAGCGTGACACCGGCACCATCGAGTGCGGCAGGGTTGACGGCCAGCGGAGCCATCGGCTAGGCCGACCACATCTTCGCGTTGAGAGAACTGGCGCCAGAGTAGTTGTCGTGCGCTCCCCCACCGGCGGTGTGCAGCTTCCCCAGCGCCTCGCGCATGGTCGCGGCACCTTCGGTCCACAACTGGTGCGCAGCCTGGTGCGCTGCGGCGGCCTCACCGTTCCAGCCCAGGTGCAGGTTTTTGACCACCGAATCGATCTCGGAGAGCAGCCCGTCCAGGATGGTTTGAAACGTCGCCATCCGCTCGACGGCGTCGGCCAGCCCCTCGGGGTCCACCGAGAACGCCTCAGCCATGCAAGCCATCCAACTGGACACGGGCGGTGGCGTCCTGGCTGGCGAACTCCCTTCCCGCGTGCCCCAATAGGTCGGCCATGATGGCCAGCCCTTTCTCCACCTCGTCGGCCCCCGCGGACCACATCACGTAGGCCTCTTTGTAGGTTCCGCCGGAATGCCCCCGCCAAGACGCCAGCATCCCCTCCACCTGCGAGTCCAGCGTTTGCAGCTGTTTGAGCAGGTGATCGGCTGCCGCCGACAACGACGAACAGGTGGCCGCCAGCACCGGAGGATCGACCCGCAATTCCCCACCCGATTCACTCACAGGAGCAAACGTATCGACTTGACGGAAGCCGTTCAATTCACCTTTGCCCCGCCACCGCTGCACGACAACGACGGGATGTCAGCGCCGGTTGATGCCCGTTGCTGCTCGTCTATCGCGCGCCCTGCTGGGCCCCTAGGGCTCAGCCCGGCAGCACAGGCACCGCGCCGCCCACCAACAGCGGTTGCACGCCCACCCACGTGAGCTGGTTCTCCGGCCCGGACGCCGACAGCTGGATCACGCCGCGGCGGTCGGCGACGTACACCGTCGAGGGGCTGGCTGCGACCGTCGTCACCGGGTTGGTGAGGTTCTGACTGGGGCCGTCGGAATTGACCCCGTCGAGATTGACGAACGAGACGGGATGGGCACCGTCGTTGCGGCTCACCACGATGTCATCGCCGGTGCGCCACGACAGTGACACCACCGACTTGCCGAGACCGAACCCCAGCCGGCGCGGATGCGTCAACGCGAACTCACCGCCGGGTAGTTGCTCGACGCCCGCCAGGATCACCTGGCCGTCGATCACCATGGCGGCCCGGGTGCCGTCCCGCGAGAGCTGCAGCTCGGTGATGGGCCCCGGGAACTTGGCCGCTATCGCGGAGGCGTCGACCGGGATCTGGGCGGGCTCGCCGGAGGCCGCCTCCCGGATCACGCGCAGCACGATGTTGCCGTCGACGACGATCCACACCGCCTCATCAAGAGCCCACGTCGGACGCGTCAAACTGCGCGCCACAGTGGCCCTTTCCCCGTCACGCCCGAGCGGGCCGATCCACACCGACGACTCCTGATCGGGTGCACCCACACGCACCACCGTGACGGAGGCAACCTGGATGCCGTCGCGGGACAACGACGCCGACCGCTGCTCGGGCATCTGCCCGAAAGAGCCGGGTACCCGGGCCGACCTCTGCCCGTCCAGGAAGTGCAGCGAACCGCCCACCAGAGCGTGCAAGCCGGCGGCCGCACCGTCGGCCGCGCCGGGATCGGTGGCCGCCACGTCAGAGGTGTTCCAGCCGTCGGCGAAGCGCTCGTCGAGCGCCGCTCCATCGATGTCGATAACGTACGGACCCTTGATATCGGCGCGCGCCAGCGTCCAGATGATCTGCGCGGCAAGCAATTGCCTGCTGTGCGGGTCAGTGGTCGACAGGCTCTCCAGCTCGATGCGGGCACCGCCGTACCCCCGCCCGATCCCGGTCTTGCCGCCGTCGGCGCGCGTCACCGGCCCCCGCAGCCGAAGCGGCGGGCCCAACATGTTGCGCACGGTGTTGGTCATCTCGGGTCGTGGCCCCGAAATCATCTTGGTGACCAACTCGGTGGCCAGCTGATCGGAGTCCGACACCGCCACATAGCGCGGATCGGGCACCATGGTGGCGCCGGTCGGGTCCACGAAATACAGGGTGTGCCGCTTGTAGGTCGCCTGGAACTGCTGCCAGTCCAGGAAAACCCCGTTGGGCAGCCGGTCGATCCGCCAACCGTCCTCGGTCTTGACGAGCTCGATCGGGCCGGGGTCGGGCAGCGCACCCTCGGCGGTCTCGAACACTCCGAGATCAGACAGCGAGCCCAGGATGTCGGCGCGCATGGTCACCGAAACCCGGTCCGCACTGCGGGTCTCGACGAATACCACCCGGTCGATCAGCAGTGCGCTGCCCGCGTCGTCCCAGTCGTTGGAGGCGGACTCGGTGAGAAACTGCCGCGCCGCCAGATGGCGGTTGGCGGGGTCGGCCGTCGCCTTGAGGAACTCTCGCAGCAGCAGGTCCGGTTCCATTCCCGGGGTCGGCTTGGGCAAGCTCTGCGGCGCCGACCGCTCGACGGTGCCGATGGCTTGTGGCGCAGAAGAATTCGGAACACCCGCACATCCCGATACCAGCAGGGCAAGGCAGGTCAGCAATGCGACCGCGGCGCGCTTCACACGCTTTTCCCGGCGTGTTCGCGGCTACGCGACTGCGGCGTTGCGCCTCGGCCGTTGCGTTCCGGCGCAATGGGTTTCAACGGCAGCGGGCTGGTGGTCACCTTGTGGCCACGGACCAGCGGCAGGGTGAGACGGAAGCACGCCCCCATGCCGGGCTCACCCCAGGCCTCGAGCCGGCCCTGGTGCAGCCTGGCGTCCTCGATACTGATCGCCAGACCCAGGCCGGTGCCGCCGGAGCGGCGCACCCGCGAAGGGTCGGAGCGCCAGAATCGGCTGAACACCAGCTTCTCCTCCCCCGGGCGCAGGCCGACACCGTAGTCACGCACGGTGACGGCCACCGTGTCCTCATCCGAGGCCATCCGGATCCGCACCGGTTTGCGCTCGGCATGGTCGATCGCATTGGCGATCAGGTTGCGCAGAATGCGCTCCACCCGCCGCGAGTCGACTTCGGCGATCACCTCGTCAGCGGGCATGTCGACCAGCAGCTCGATGCCGGCGTCGTCGGCCAGGTGCCCGACATTGCCGAGCGCGCTGTTGACCGTCGAGCGCAAATCGACTGCCTCGACCGACAACTCGGCCACCCCGGCGTCATGTCGTGAGATCTCGAGAAGGTCGTTGAGTAGGGTCTCGAACCGGTCCAGCTCGTTGACCATCAGTTCGGTCGACCGCCGCAGGGCCGGGTCCAGTTCCTCGCTGTGGTCGTGAATCAGGTCAGCGGCCATCCGCACCGTGGTCAGCGGGGTGCGCAGCTCATGGCTGACGTCGGAGGTGAATCGGCGCTGCAGATTGCCGAACTCCTCCAACTGGGTGATCTGGCGGCTCAGGCTCTCGGCCATGTCGTTGAACGACACCGCCAGCCGCGCCATGTCATCCTCGCCGCGCACCGGCATGCGCTCGGTCAGATGCCCCTCGGCGAAGCGTTCGGCGATCCTCGACGCCGACCGCACCGGGAGTACCACCTGCCGCGACACCAGCACCGCGATGCCGGCCAGCAGTACCAGCAGCACCACACCGCCGGTGGCCATGGTGCCGCGCACCAGCGTGATGGTGCTCTCCTCGCTGGACAGCGGGAAGATCAGGTACAGCTCCAGATTGGTGACCCGTGAGGACGTGGGGCTGCCGATGATCAACGCCGGACCGGAGAAGCCGTCGGTACGCACCGTGGCGTACTGATAACTGACCTGCCCGGCTTTGACGAATTCCCGTAGCGCCTCGGGGATCTGGTCTACCGGGCCGGCGGCCGTCGCAGCCCGCGGCCCGTCGCCGGGCACCACCAGCACCGCATCGAACGCACCGGCCAGTGCCGATCCCGCGGCGGGATCAGCCTTCGAGGTCAACGTGTTGCGGGCCAGCTGCAGGCTGCTGTCCAGCGACCGGGTCTCTTCACCGCCGACGATGCCGCTGACAGTGGTGCGCGCCCGCTCGATCTCCTCGGTGGCCGCGCGGACCTTGACGTCCAACACCCGGTCGGTGATCTGGCTGGTCAGCACGAAGCCGAGCACCAGGATCACCGTCAGCGACAGTCCCAAGGTCAAGACCACGACCCGCAGCTGCAATGACCGGCGCCAGGCAACGCCCACCGCTCGACTCAGCGCGCTCAGACCGCTCAGCAGAGGGCCGGTGCGGCCCCAGCGACCGCGAGTGCGCCGCTTCGAGCGCAGAATCACGGCGGTCCGATCTTGTTCGCCGCGTTCCCGTCACTAGCTGAGCGCAGAATCACGGGGGTCCGGCCTTGTATCCCACCCCTCGAACGGTCAACACCACCTGCGGGTTCTCCGGATCCTTCTCGACCTTGGCCCGCAACCGCTGGACGTGCACGTTCACCAAGCGGGTGTCGGCGGGATGGCGGTAGCCCCACACCTGTTCGAGCAGCACATCCCGAGTAAACACCTGCCTCGGTTTACGCGCCAACGCCACCAACAGGTCGAACTCCAACGGGGTCAACGAGATCTGCTCACCGTTGCGGGTGACCTTGTGTGCGGGGACGTCGATGTCGACATCGGCGATCGACAACATCTCCGCGGGCTCGTCCTCGTTGCGGCGCAGCCGGGCGCGCACGCGTGCCACCAGTTCCTTGGGCTTGAACGGCTTCATCACGTAGTCGTCGGCGCCTGATTCCAGACCCAGGACGACATCGACGGTGTCGGTCTTGGCGGTGAGCATCACGATGGGCACACCGGAATCGGCGCGCAGCACCCGGCACACGTCGATGCCGTTCATGCCGGGCAGCATCAGGTCCAGCAGCACGAGATCGGGCCGCAGCTCACGCACCGCCGTCAGGGCCTGGGTGCCGTCACCGATCACGGCGGTGTCGAATCCCTCCCCCCGCAGAACGATGGTGAGCATTTCGGCCAGCGATGCATCGTCATCGACGACCAGGATCCTTTGCCTCATGGTGTCCATGGTGTCACCGATACGCGACAAAACTCCGGTACCACACGCGCAAAATCCTGCCGATCTCCACGAACGCCAAGTCGACGGCCCCGGGAACAACGCGGACACCGCCGCGGTTACACCGGTCACGATGCTTATGTAACGTCGTTCTACAAGGCACCGACACACTCGAACGGCACTGAAGTCAGGAATGCACCATGACCAACGTCGTCTTCATCCATGGACTGTGGATCGCACAGAGCGCGTGGCAGCCCTGGATCGAGTACTTCGCCAACGCCGGCCACCAGGCCGTCGCCCTGCCCTGGCCCGGCGAAGCCGATTCCGTCGAGGCCACTCGGGCCAACCCCGACGCCCAGGCGGGGTTCGGCATCAACGAACTGACCGACCACTTCGCCTCGGCGCTCCAGCAGTTCGACACCCCGCCGGTGGTGATCGGGCACTCGTTCGGCGGCCTGATCGCACAGAAGCTGCTCGCGCAGGACAAGGCGGCCGCCGCCGTCGCGATCGACCCGGCGCCGATCAAGGGCGTCAGACCGTTGCCGCTGGCCCAATTACGCTCGGCATTCCCGGTTCTCGGCAACCCGCTCAACCGCGGACGCGCGAAGGGGCTGACACGGGACCAGTGGCGCTTCGGCTTCGGCAACGCACTGGAGGCCGCCGAGTCCGACGCCCTGTGGGAACAGTGGTCCATCCCGTCCCCCGGTAAGCCGTTGTTCGAGGCTGCGACGGCGAACTTCACCCCCAACTCACCCGCCAAGGTCGACACCGCCAATGCCACCCGCGGTCCCCTGTTGATCACCGCGGGCGGTGCTGATCACACCGTCCCCGCCGTCAGCGCCAAGGCTGCCCACCGGCTCTACCGGAATTCCGCGGCCGTTACCGATTTCCATGAGTTCGCCGACCGTGGCCACTCGTTGACCATCGATCACGGGTGGCGCGACGTCGCCGACACCGCCCTGGCCTGGATGGCCCGGCGCGGGGTCGACGCACCGGCTCGACGATGACCCGTCGACGAACCGCCAGCGAGCAGGTCTCGGCCGCGCTTCTCCAGGCGGCCGAGACCGTCCTTGACCGCGACGGCACGGACGGGGTGACCGTCCGTGCCGTCGCCAAGGAAGCCGGCGTCGCGCCGATGGGTGTCTACAACCGGTTCGACAACAAGGAGGGTCTGCTGGCCGCCCTGGCCACCCGGGCGTTGGACGAACTCGCGGCCGCGATCGACATCAACGCCGAGGTGGAGCCGGTCGAGCGGTTCCGGCTCGCGTGCCGCGGCTATCGCGCGTTTGCACTCGAACATCCCGCTCGTTACACGCTGATCTTCGCCACCGGCAGCCCGCTCAGTGACCAGTCGTCGGCGGTGGCCGGGCACGGGCGCGCCGTGTTCGGTGTTCTGGTCGAGCTCGTCACCGCGCTCAACCCCGCGGACCCGGTCGAAACCGCGGAGTCGGTCTGGAGCGCCATCCACGGAGCCGTCGCCATCGAACACGCTGGGATCGGCCAAACACCCGATGCAGGAGCATCTTTCGAGCACCTGCTCGACTTGTTGGTCCGCGGCATTGTGGACCACTAACCGAGGTTGCGGACGATCCCGGCGGCCACGGCGCGCGGGTCGTCGTCAGGGCCGACCACCAACCAGCTCCCACCCCAGCCGGCTTCGGCCAACTGGCCGTACACCGCGCCGGTCCGCCGCTGGAGCCCGTCGTCGCGCTCGTAGGCGTCGCGGGCACGACTCGGGTCCAACTCGGCGCGCGAGCGGGCCCGCTCCCCCGCCAGTTCGATCGGAACATCAAGCAGCAGTTGAAAATCCGGGTTCGGCAGCTGCAGCCGCTGATACTCGAGCCGGTACACCCAGTCGACCACCTCTCCGGTGGCGTCCTGATGCAGCCTCGCCGCGCTGTAGGCGGCGTTGGAGGCCACGTAGCGGTCCAGGATCACCACGTCGTGCGCGGCCCGCAGCGCAGTCAGCTCCTCGACGGCGCCGGCGCGGTCGAGGGCGAACAGCATCGCCATCGCATACACCGACTCCGCCAGGTCACCGTGATCGCCGTGCAGCGCTTCGGCGGCGACATCGGCCGTCACTGACTGGCCGTACCGCGGGAAGGCCAGCGTCGCCACGGTTTTACCGGCTGCGCCGAACGCGTCTTGCAACGCAACGGACAGCGTGCGTTTCCCGGCGCCGTCGACGCCTTCGATTGTGAGGAGCACGGCGCGAGCCTAGCCGCTGGAGCGGTGCACCGCGTTGATGCAGAACTCAGACAACGGTTTCAGCTGAGACTCACCCCGGGTCGCTGGGGTGAGTCCCGAGCGGGCGCACAGTCAGCGTCATGAACACGTGCATCGGGAGCGTTGCGATGACCGCGCGCAGGTGGTCCTCGTCGTCGGCGCGCCACAGCCCGAGATTGCGCCACCCCGGACCGTCCGGGCGCCACAACCGCACGAGGTGCCCGGCGGAGGCGAGCTCGGCGGCGCGGACATCCTCGGCCGCGCGACGGGTCGCCAGGTCGTCCGCGGGATGGTCGTCCGGCACGTCGACGGCGATCTCGACCAGGAACTCGCTCATCGGGCCGGTGCCGGTCCGGTGGACTCGCGGACCACGAGATCCATCGGCTCGGCCACCACCTCGGTGATGGTGTCGGTGGCCGACGCGGTGGCGATCAACTCGATCGCACGCGCACCCAGTTCGGTGAGCGGCATGCGCACGGTGGTCAGCCGCGGGTTCACGAAGTCGGCGATCTCCGCGTCGTGGATTGCAACGACGGACGCGTCGTGCGGGACACTGCGCCCCGCATCGCGCAGGGCCTCGAGCGCACCGAGTGCGCTCGGGAGGTTGGCGGCGACGACGGCGGTGAACTCCAGACCGGCCTCGATGCCCGCGCGCAACGCGTCACGACCACCGGAAGCGGTGTAATCGCCCTGGACTTCGAGTTCGCGGCGCAGGGGCAACCCGGCCGAAGTGAGGGCGGCGCGATAACCCTCGCGGCGCCGGGTCGCGGTGTCAGCGGTCGTGGGGCCATCGAGGAACACGACGTCGTGATGGCCGAGCGCGACCAGGTGCTCGACGGCCATCTGCCCCGCTTTGCGGTCATCGAGCACCACATAACGCTCGACACCGCTGAACGTCCGGTTGACCAGGATGTAGGGCACCCGCAGATTGGCCAGGTCGATCGCCGAACCACCCGCGATGAGAAGCCCGTCAACGCGGCCACCATCAAGCGCCTCATACCAGTGCGCGCGCTCCCAGCCGGCGCCACTGGCCGTCATCATGACGCTGTTGCGGCGCGCGGCGGCCGTCTCGGCTCCCGCGATGATCTGCGCGAACACGGGGTTGGTGAAATCCGGGATGATCAGGCCGTAGGCGCCGGCGTGCGAGCTGCGCAGGCTGCGCGCGATCGCGTTGGGACGATAACCCAGGGTGTCGGCGTGGTGCCGGATCCGGTCACGCGTCTCCTCACGCAGCCGCACCGACTCGCCGCGCAGCACCCGGGAAACCAGCGAGACGTCCACGCCGGCGGCCTTGGCCACGTCGGCCAGGGTCACGCGGGCTCGCGAGCCCATGTCGTCAGTTCTCCGTGGCGTCAGGTTCGTTCTCCCGGCGAGGAGGTTGGACCAGCTCGAGGGTGATCTGGTCGGGATCCAAAAAGTAGCAGGTGTATCCGCCTTTGTTCGCCCCTGCGGTGATTTCCTGTGGCGGGGAGATGAATTCGACGCCCAGCGCGGTCAGGCGCGCGTGCTCGGCAATCGCATCCTCGACCACGAACGCCATGTGCGACGCACCGGGGCGGTGCCGTTCGGGGCCGAACGGCTCACCGCGCGGAACGACGTACTCGACGAGCTCGAGGTCATGGCTGGACAGGCCCCGCGGCTGACCCGGGACCGCGAACTGCGCCACCCGCAGGCTCGCGTCGTCGTAACCGACGAGCCGGCGGGTGTAGGCGTTGTCCTGGTCCTGACGGTGAATCAGGTCGAGCCCGAGGACCCCCTGGTAGAACTGCACCGACTTGTCCATATCGGCGACGGTGAAACTGAAATGCCACACTCCTAGCATGGCGCAGCGCCCACCGACTGGCGCAGTGCCGCGACGATGTCGTCGACCTGCGGGAGGAGCCGAGCGGCCAGGTGCGGCGCGGACGGCAGTCGAGAGTCCTTGAGGCCCAGACGGATCGGCGCACCCGTCAGCTGCGCGCCCGACTCGACTACTCGGGTGATGACCTCGGCGCCGAAGCCGCCGGTGCGGGCCGCTTCGTGCACCACGATCAGCCGCCCCGTCTTGGCGACGCTCTCGAAGATCGCGGTGTCGTCCAACGGGTTGAGCCACACCGCCTCGATGACGTCGGCGCTGATCCCGTCGATGCCGACGAGGTCGACCGCCTTGAGGACCTTGGTGGTCATGGTCCCCCACGTCACTATCGTGACGTCGGATCCGTCGCGCCGCTTACGGTGACCGCCGATGGACTGAATGGGGCCGTTGACGGCCACCTCCTCCTTGGCGCCCGCGTACAGCGTGCGGTTCTCGATCACGATCGTCGGGTCGTCGCACGCGACCGCCGACAAGACCAGGTCATAGGCGTCCTGCGGCGTGGTCGGCATGCAAACCCGGATACCCGGAATGTGCAGCAGCAGCGCCTCCAGGTTCTGCGAATGCTGGGCGCAGGCGCCGGGACTGTTGCCCTGCTGGGTGCGGATGGTCAGCGGCGCCGAGGTGCGGCCCGCCGAGACATACCGGACATTGGCGGCCTGGTTGGCGATCTGGTCGAACGCCACCAGCGAGAAGTCGATCCACATGATCTCGACGATGGGACGGCGACCGAACGACGCCGCACCCACGGCCGCACCGAGCATCGCGGTCTCGCTGATGGGGGTGTCGAACACCCGGTCACCAAAGCGCTTCTGCAGTCCCCGGGTGACACCGAAGACGCCGCCGGGTTTGGCGAGATCCTCACCGTAGAGCAATGTTTCGGGCATCTCTTCGAGTGCGCGGGCCAGCGCGGCGTTGACGGCGCCGCCGAAGTTGAGTTTCACGGTGTCGGGCATTTTCGCCTCCTTAGGCATAGAGGTGCTCCCCTGCGGTTTCGGGTGCGACCAGCGGATCGGCCAGGGCCGCGGCGGCGGCGGTGTCCATCTCTTCGCGCGCGCGTTGCTCACAGCGGTCCAGCTGGGCTTCGGTCGCACCGGCGGAGGCCAGTTCGCGGCGCAGCCGGGCGATGGGTTCCACCTGGGCGTCGGCCTCGAGTTCACCGGCGGGCCGGTACTGCTCGGCGTCGCCGATGTAGTGGCCGACGATGCGCTGGGTGTGCGCCTCGATGAACGACGGGCCGCGACCCGAAATGGCCGCCTCCAGCGACAGTTTCACCGCGGTGCGGACCTGAGCCAGGTCATTGCCGTCGATCCGCACGGCCGGGATGCCGAGCGCCGTCGCCCGCTGCGATAGATCGGGATTGGCCACCATGTCGTTGATCGGAGTCAGCTCGGAATACCGGTTGTTCTCGCAGATGAACAGGACGCCGATCTTGAGTGCGGCGGCGAAGTTCATCGCTTCGGCCACTGCACCCTGGTTCATGGCGCCGTCGCCGAAGACCGTCACGGCGACGCGACCGGACCCGTCGAACTTGCCGGCCAGTGCGGCACCGGTGGCGATGGGTGCGCCGGCGCCGACGATCGAGTTCTCCCCGTGAAAGCCGTACTGCGGTGCGGAGAAATGAGCTGACCCGCCGCGGCCACCGTTGACCCCGGACGTGCGGCCCATGAGTTCACCGAAGATCTCGCGGGGCGGTACACCTCGGGCGACGGCCCAGCCGTGGCCGCGGTAGGTGGCGTACAACGCGTCCCGCTCCCGCAGCTGACTGCACGCGGCGACGGCGATGCTCTCCTGACCGATCGCCAGATGGACCGAGCCCACAATGTCCTCGCTGTAGCGCAGGTCGCGGATCTTCTCCTCGAGCGCCCTGATGCGCCACATGGCGTGCAGGTCGTCGAGTCCCTCGGTGATGCGGGTGTTCATCGGGTTTCCTTCCACGGACGAGGGTTGCTGGTGAGCGAGGCGGTCCAGGCCTCGACTGCGGCGCTGCAGATCTGGGTGGCCTGACCGACAGACTGCTCGCCGGCCTCGATCTCGATGAGCGGGATCTCCGGATGCTCGGCCAGCCAACCGCTCAGGACCTCGGTGAACGACGTCTTCGTCGCCCGGGATTTCAGTGCCAGCTCGTAGACCACATCATGGGCATCCTCGCGACCCAGGTGGGGGGCCAGCGAGATCATCACGGCTTCGCTCATGATCAATCCGCCGTCCACAGCGAGGTTTTCGCGCATCCGCTCCGGGTAGACGGCTAGTTCGCGGGTGAGCTCGACGCTCAGCTTCAGCGCCGAACTGACGTTGACGAACAACGCCGGCAGCAGCGTCCACTCGACCTGCCACTCACCCGTCGACCGTTCGTGGCCGGCCTCGGCGGCCCGGGAGACGCCCGCCGCGGCCGAGCGGGCGGCGACGGACAGACCGATGATCGACTCGCAGTAGATCGGGTTGGCCTTCTGCGGCATGGTCGAGGAGGCCCCGCGGTGGTGGCCCTTGGCCTCACCCAGTTCGCCGATCTCGGTGCGGGACAGGTCGGCGATCTCGCGGGCCAGGCGCGTCGTGGTCGCCGCAGCACCCGCGGCGATGTCGGCGGCGTGCAGGATCGAGTCCCGCGCCACGTGCCACGGGATCACGGTGTCGACCAGTCCCAGCCGCTCGGCCACCAGGGTGCGGATCTGGGCGGCGTCGTCGCCCAGGGCGGCCGACGTGCCGCCGGCACCGAACAGGGAGACGCAGCGGACGTCGTCGCGCGCCGCCAGCAGCCGGAGCCGGTGCCGCGTGACCTCTGCGAGGAACACCGCCAACTTGGCGCCCAACGTCGTCGGGACGGCCTGCTGGCCGTGGGTGCGTCCGGGCATCACCGTCATGGTGTGCTCGGTGACCAGAGCTGCCAGACCGGAACCGAAGTCGGCGAGCCGCTGCTCGAGCAGCGCCAGTGCCTCGTCGAGCTGCAATGCCAATCCGCTGTCCATGATGTCCTGCGTGGTGGCGCCGAGGTGGACGCTGCCGCGGTCTTCTTCCGCCAGGGCCGCGTCGATCTGGCGCACCAGGCCCAGGATGGGGTAGCCGACCGTGCGAGCGCTCTGCCACAGCGATTCGTGGTCGATGCTGTCGGGATCGGCGCACACCGCTTGGATCGCGGACGTCTTGTGCTCGGGGATGATCCCGAGCGTGCCCTGCGCGTGGGCCAGGGCGCCCTCGACGGCCTTCCACGACTGGACCGTGCGGTCGGCGGAGAACAATTCGGCCATCTCGGCGTCACCGTAGAGGTGTTGCAGGAGGTCGAAGGGTGTCGCGTTCTGCGTCATCAGTTCATTTCCAATCCACCGTCGACGTTGATCGCCTGTCCGGTGATGAAGGCGGCGAGATCACTGGCCAGGAAGGCCACGACCCCCGCGAGTTCGGCGGGTTGCCCGACCCGCCCCAGGGCGGTCTTGTCGGCGATGTCGTCCAGGTAGCGCTGCCCCGCGCCGGCCCCGAACTCGGCATCGCGGTCGGCGATGATGCCCGCCCACATGTCGGTGAGGAACACCCCGGGGCAGACGGCGTTGACGCGGACGGCAGGACCGTAGGCCAGCGCCGCCGACTTCGTGAAGGACAGCAGGGCGGCCTTGCTGGCGGCGTAGTCGGCTGCGTTGGGCCGACCCGAGCGGCCCGCGACGGACGACAGGTTGATGACACTCGACCCGGGCCGCATCCGCTCGACCGCAGCCTGCGTGGTGGCGAAGACCCCGTTGAGATTGATCGTCAATGTCCGCGCCCACTGTTCGGGCGTGAGGTCGGCGATCGGTTGAGTGCGCATGACGCCGACCGCGTTGACCAGGACATCGAGTGACACGGCACCGACGGCTTCGCAGGCCAGTGCAGGGACCGCGCCGCACACGGCCAGATCCGACAGGTCCACGGCCACGGCGACCGCCTTGCCCGACTCGGACAGACTGGCCACGGCGGCGTCGAGCCGGGCCGACGGCAGATCGGCGAGCGCCACCGTCGCACCGTGTTCGGCGAAGATCCGCGCGCAGGCCAGCCCGAGACCACCGGCGCCACCGGTGACGAGCACGACCTTGTCGGCGAAGTCGAAAACAGGTGTGGTCATGTGCGCGGCACCTGGGCCTCACCGGTTTCCATCGAGGTGTACAGCGCCTCGACCAGAGCCAGCGTCTTGACGTTGTCCACCGCGGCCGTCGGAGCTTGCTCGCCCGTGGAGATCCAGCGCAGTAGTCCGGCCATGGGCCCGATGAACGCGTCGGGGATCCAACGCCGGGTCACCGGGTAAGGCAGCCAGCCATCCGTCGGCAGTGTGCGGCTGAAGATCTCGGCCGTATCAGGGCGGCCGCGCGGGTAGTCGTACAGCAGCCCGAGGGTGCCGCGCACCGCTCCCTGCGACCCGTCGAGGCGAAACTCCGCGCGGTGGTCGCCACCCAGGTTCTCGTGATTGACGTGCAGGGTTGCGGTGCGGCCGTCGGCGTAGATCAGGGTGGACATGGTGCGCGTCTCCCCCGTCGCGATCTGTCCCGGCCTACGACTGCCGGCACAGAACACCTTCACCGGATCACCCAGGATCGAGCGGATAGCGTCGAGGTAATGGATTGAGTGGTAACTGATTTCGAGCCTCTCGGACACCACGAGCCAGGGCCACGCCGCCCAGTCGGTGGCGATGTCGACGTTGAAGCTCATGGTGGTGGCCTCGCCGATCCAACCCGCTTGCAGAGCCGCACGGGCGACGCTGATGCCTTCATCGAAGCGCATCTGCTGGTTCACCGCGATCTTGCGGCCGTGCCGGGCCGCCCGGGCGAGGAGTTCGTCGGCGGTGTCGAGGTCAGGAGCAAAAGGCTTCTGGCACAACATGTCCTTGCCGGCAGCGATCGCCGCCCGCACGATGTCGGGTTGCGCGTGGGCGATCACCGCGATGTCGACGACGTCGACCTGCGGGTCGGCCAGCAGCTCTTCGAGCGACGAGTAGACCCGCGGGAGGTCGAACATCTCCGCCACCGTCTTCGCGCGCACACCGTCGAGGTCGAAGATGCCGATGACCTCCAGACCGGCGGCGCGGTAGGCCGGCAGGTGCGCGTTCTCGACGATGGCGCCGGCACCCACGATCGCGATACCCCGGTGATGCTCCTCCGGCACATGGATGTCGACGGCATCGACGAGGGCGGTCAATTGCTGGACGCCGTTCACGATGCGCCACCTTCCTGGGATTCGAGGGCATACACGCGGGCGGCGGTGCCCGCATAGATCGCCGAGCGGTCGTCCACCGTGAGCGGGTCGAGCACCTCGGCTGACACATCCCACCAGCGGGCGTAGCCGCCCGCGAGCGTGCTGACGGGCCAGTCGCTGCCGAACATCAGGCGGTCGGCCCCGAACTGGTCCAGCGCGTGCTGAATGTAGGGCTCCAGATCACTTGCGGCGTAACCGGTTCCGGCCGCGGTGTCCAGGCCGGAGATCTTCGCCGTCACGTTGGGTGCCGCGGCGGCCGCACTCAGCAGCGATGCCCACGGCTCCCAGCCTTTTTCGGCAACGGCAGGTTTCGCCAGGTGGTCGATCACGATCCGTAGGTTCGGGAAGGCTGCGGCCAGGCGTGGCACATGCTCGAGATGGCGCGGCAGCACGGCGACGACGTCGTAGGCCAGGCCGGCCTGTTCCACGAGCCGTAGCCCCTCGAAGACCTCGTCCCGCAGGATCCAGTCGGGGTCGGGTTCGTCGTGGATCTGATGCCGGATACCGACGATGCGGCTGTCCTGTTGGTAGCGCTCGAGAGCCTGCGCGGCCTCGGCCGGGTCATCCAAAGGCAGCCATGCGACGATACCCACCACGCGCTCCCACCGGTCGGCGATGGCGATCATCGCGTCGGTGTCGGCGTAGGAACCGGCCGCCTGGACCAGGATCACGTCGTCGACAGGGCTGGCTGCCACCTGCGGCTCGACATCGACGACATCAAACGTACGGTGAATCGGCCCGAGTTCGGCGGTGAGCCAGGGGTAGTCAACTCTGTCGAGATCCCAGAAGTGCTGGTGCGCATCGATGACGCGGAAGGTCTCATTCACTCGGCACGCCGTTCCTTTGCGCATGCAACGACCATACGAGTGAGAGCTCACTGAAAGCCGGTACCTCGTCGAGCTCGACCCACCCATTGACGAACGCGAGCATCTGCTGCTGCCAACGCGTGTTGGCGGGGTCATCGGCCAAGGCCGCTTCCACGGCGGCGTAGTCGTCGGTGTCGATGAGGTGGAACAGATCGCCACCGTTCCGCCAGATCGCCCAGTCCCGCACGCCGGCCGACGTCAGGCTCACCAACAGCTCGGACGGGACGCGCTGGTGTGCCTCGACGTAGGCCAGTTCCTGGCCCGGGATCAGCGTGCTGTGCAGTGCGGTCACCCGCAGACCCGCGCTCATGACCGCGGCGCGCTGCCCGCGGCAGCGAGTTCGGTGGTCGACTTCGGATCGACTGGCTCAGAGGGGACCTCGTTGATGGTCCGGATCCGTGTGCGCTGCTGGCGGCGCAGCGCGACGGTGTACATGCCGGCGGCGACGATCAGCACGACACCCTCGATGAGGCCCTGGTAGTTGGCGCCCAGGTTGAGGATGTTGAAGCCGTTGGCCAGCGTGATCAGGATGAGCGCGCCGACAAGGGATTTCATCACGTTGCCGAGGCCACCGAAAAGTGACGTCCCGCCCAGGATCGCCGCGGCCAGGGCGGTGAGTTCGAGGCCGGTGAGGCCGGTCGGGTTGATCGAACCGAGACGGGCGGCGTAGACGACACCGACAAACGCGGCGGCCGTGCCGTTGAGGACAAACGCGAGCACGCGGTAGCGGTCGACGGCGATACCCGATAGGCGTGCGGCTTCGGGGTTGCCGCCGGTGGCGTAGAGGCGGCGACCGACCGTGGTGTAGCGCAGCACCAACGCCGCGATCAGGACGATGACGATGAGGTACATGACGCGCTGGGTGAGTTCGACGGTGAAGATGACGCCCGGAACCAACGACATCGCGGTGAGCACAACACCGAGGCCGGCGAACACCACGACGCCGGGGCGGCGCCAGTTCTGTCCGGCCCGGCGTGCGGACCAGATCTTGAACGCACCGATGACCAGCAGCACCAGGCCGAAGACCAGGTAGAGGTTGGGAGTGATGAAGCGGCCGGAGTCCATGGCGCGCAGACTGTCTCGGGCTGCGCCCTCGGCGGCGGTGACGGTGCGGCCGTCCGTGATGATGAGGACGAGGCCGCGCACCGCGGTAAGCGTTCCGAGCGTCACGATGAACGCGTTGATGCCGATGTACTGCACCACCACACCGTTGAAGAGACCGATAGCCGCGCCACCGATCAGGGCCAGCGCGAACGCGGGCCAGAAGCCGATGGTGTCGAGCATCGACAGGCAGATCGCCGCCCCCAGTGCAGCCACGGAGCCCACCGAGAGGTCGAAGTTGCCGGTGATGAGCACGATGGTGGTGGTCACCGCGATGATGCCGAGCAGCGCCGCCTGGTCCAGGATGTTCGAGATGTTGTTCGGCGAGAGGTACGAAGGCTGACCCTGGCTGGCGGTGGCGAAGCTCAACACCACGATCAGGACCGCGAATGCGTACACCACGCCGGCATTGCTGGGGTGCAGCCAGCCTGGTAGCGCGATTCGCGCGGGAGATGAGGTGTCAGACATGAACAGCCTTTCGGGTGACATCGGACTCGAGTCCGTGAGCCAGCATGATGAGTTCCTCTTCGTTCGTGTGGTGGGCGGGGATGTCGGCGACGATGCGCCCACCCCGGACCACGAGGATGCGCGTCGCGACCGACAGCAGCTCCTCGAAGTCACTGCACGCCAACACAACACCGCGCCCCTCCGTCGCGAGCTTGCCCACGATGCCCAACAGGTCGGCCTTGGCGCCCACGTCGACACCCGCCGTGGGCTCGTCGAGCAGCCAGACCCGCGTGTGCGCGTACAGCCATTTGGCGAACACGACCTTCTGCGCGTTACCGCCGGACAGCTCACTCGGCAGCGCATCGACCCCCGAGGCGACGATGCCCAGGTCGTTGATCGCCTGCTGCGCGCGGGCACGTTCCCGGCGCTCCTGCGGGAGGAAGCGGCGCAGTGAGAGCCGGCCGAGGTCGGTGAGGCTGATGTTCTTCCAGATCGGCTGATCCATGTGCAGACCCTGGTTGATCCGGTCCTCGGGGACGTAGGCGATCCCGGCCTTGACCGACGCCCGCGGTGAGCGGGCTATCAGGGCGCCGTCGACCCGCACCTCGCCTGTCGCGGAGGCGTCGCTGCGGAAGATCCCGTTGAGGATCTCGGATCGGCCGGAGCCGAGCAATCCGGCGAGGCCGACCACCTCTCCGGCGCGCACGTCGAATGAGATACCGCTGATGCCGTTGGCGGCGTTCAGGTTTCGGACCTCGAGCACCACGTCGCCGATACCGCCGCCGGGCACCCCACCTTTCTGCAGCGCGAGCAGCTCGCGGCCGGCGATCGCCTGGATCAGGCTGTCCTCGGTGAGGTCGGTGGTCAACTCGTCGAGGATCGCGCGGCCGTCACGCAGGACGGTCACGTGGTCGGTGATCTCGAGGATCTCGTCGAGGAAGTGGGAGATGAACAGGAACGTGGTGCCCGCGGCGGCGAGGCGCTGCACCGCGTCGAGCACGATACGGCGTTCGGACTCCGACAGTGATGCCGTCGGCTCGTCCATGATCACGAGCTCGGCACCCAGCGCCAGTGCCTGCAGGATCGCGATCATCTGACGGGTGCCGATCGGCAGTGTGCTGACCGTCGCATCGGGATCGATCTCGTAGCCCAGGCGATCGACGAGCTCGGCGAACCGGGTGCGCATGTCGGCGGTGGCGCGCCACGGCCCACGTTCGCCGAGGAAGACGTTCTCCAGGGCGGAGATGGTCGGGACGAGCGGGACGTGCTGATGGATGGTGGCGAGCCCGGACCGCTGCGCATCACCCGGGTCGCGCCACGTGCGGGCCTTTCCGTCCCAACGCATCTCGCCTGTCGACGGCGGCTGGACGCCGCACACACACTTGATGAGCGTCGACTTACCGGCGCCGTTGGCGCCGACCAGGCCGTGCACCGACCCCCGTGCCACGCGCAGGCTCACCCCACGCAGGGCGGTGGTGCCGTTCGGGAACGTCTTCGTGATGTCGACGAGTTCCAGGATCGGCGGTCGGTTCTCGGTGTTGTGCATGCTGGGGCGTCCTTCGCTTTTTGTTCGGTACCGACGATCAGGGCGCGGCTACCACTGCGGGTCGCAGTCGGCCACGTTGTCGGCCGTGATCGCCGGTGTCTCGTAGGTGACGAATTCCGCTTTGTCGGTGGTCTCGCCGGTGAGGCGGTCGTACATGGTCTGCATGGCCAGCTCGCCGAGGTCGAACGGCTTGTAGCAGACCGTGCCGTACAACGTGCCCGCCTTGACACCCTCGATGCCGAGCTTCGCGCCGCCGATGCCGATGACCTTGGCTTTCGAGCCGGCCGACTTGACCGCCTCGGCGCAGCCGACGCCCATGTCGTCACTTTCGGCGTAGAACAGGTCGATATCGGGGTGCGCGGCCAGCATGTTCTGGCAGGCCGACTGTGAGGCTTCCGTGGTCCAGTCACCGGGCTGCTTGGCCACCACATCGAACGTCACGCCCGCGGCCTTGGCCGGGTCCAGGAACCTGGCGAAGCGCAGCTCCACCTCGGCGAAACCGGCCGCGCCCTCGACGACTGCCAGCTTGCCACCCTGTGGGAAAGCCTGCAGCGCAAGCTCACCCGCGGTGGCGCCGGAGTTGAGCTCCTGCTGTGTCACCAGTGCGTCCAGTGCCGGGTAGACGTCTTCGAGCTCGCGCTCGCTGGGGTCGCCGACCTGCGAGGCCACTGCGATGGTCGGGATGTTCGCCGCGGCGAGTTGATCGACCAGGCCGGTGGCAACACCCGAGTCGACGGGTAGCAGCAGCACACCGTCGGGCTTCTGGCCGATGAGGTCCTGGACGTCGTTGGCCTGCTTCTCGGTCTCGCCCTGGGCGTCGAGCTGTACGACCTTCACGCCGAGCTCGTCGGCTTTGGCCTTGATGCCGTCGCCGATGGATGACGGGAATGGGAAGCTGAGCCCCAGGTTCGACACACCGACGGTGAAATCCTGTGCCGCGGATCCGGAGTCGCCGTTCCCCCCGGGGGCGCCGGCCTGGCCGCAGGCCGAGAGGGTGAGCAGCAGGCTCGCCGCGGCCGCGATGACGAGGGAGTTCTTTCGCATCCGTTTCTCCATTTCGAGGGGTGCGCACGTGCGCGGTGCCGGGATCAGGTTGGTGCGCCCCGGTGCGGTCACCCGAGTGGTCCGCCAGGGTTGCCGGGGTGTCCAACCGTCTCCTCGCGCTGAGGCTCAAGCCCGTGATCAAACGTTTGAACACGCCTACCGTAGGTGACTCACTTCATACTTGGCAAGCGCTTCGCCGAAATGTTTGTGAATGGGGTCACGCAGGCTCTGCGCCGCAGTCCACCGTCCGCTGCGCTGGCAGAGGCGTCCCGACATCTTGCCCACCCCGGGGGCGCGCCCGGCAGTACAAGGCGGCTACTGCGGGGCCGTCACCAAATTCCTTGCCCGACAACGGCAAGCGACTGCCCCGTAAACTGCTGCGGTTCAAGGATTTTGAAAAACAGAAAACCGAGCGCCACCTTGCGGCGACGCTCGGTCCTGTTGTCGTTCTCACGCCGATATCGACGTAATCGCGCTGCTACCCCGGACTCTCGCGCCCGTTGGGGGTCGGGTCAGTACCGGTAGTGCTCCGGCTTGTACGGGCCTTCGACGTCGACGCCGATGTACTCGGCCTGCTCCTTGGTGAGCTTGGTCAGCGTGCCGCCGAGTGCCTCGACGTGGATGCGCGCCACCTTCTCGTCGAGGTGCTTGGCCAGGCGGTAGACCTCGTTGTCGTACTCGTCGTTCTTGGTCCACAGCTCGATCTGCGCGATCACCTGGTTGGAGAAGCTGTTGCTCATCACGAACGACGGGTGACCCGTCGCATTGCCCAGGTTCAGCAGACGCCCCTCGGACAGCACGATGATGGACTTGCCACTGTCGAAGATCCACTGATCGACCTGCGGCTTGATGTTGAGCCGGGTGGCGCCGGACCGCTCGAGGGCAGCCATGTCGATCTCGTTGTCGAAGTGACCGATGTTGCCCAGGATCGCCTGATCCTTCATCGACTTCATGTGCTCGAGGGTGATGATGTCCTTGTTGCCCGTCGAGGTGATGACGATGTCGGCCTCGCCGATCGCCTCTTCGACGGTCTTGACGTCGAAGCCGTCCATCAGCGCCTGCAGGGCGTTGATCGGGTCGATCTCGGTGACGGTGACCCGCGCACCCTGGCCGGCCAGCGACTCGGCGCAACCCTTGCCCACGTCGCCGTAACCGGCGATCAGCACCTTCTTGCCGCCGATCAGCACGTCGGTGCCACGGTTGATGCCGTCGATCAACGAGTGGCGGGTGCCGTACTTGTTGTCGAACTTGCTCTTGGTGACCGAGTCGTTGACGTTGATGGCCGGGAACGCCAGCTCGCCGGCGGCGGCGAACTGGTAGAGCCGCAGCACACCGGTGGTGGTCTCCTCGGTGACACCCTTGACCGCCTCGGCGATCTTGGTCCACTTGGTCTTGTCGGTCTCGAAACGCTCGCGCAGCAGGTTGAGGAAGACCTTGTACTCGGCGGAGTCGTCGTCTTCGGCGGGCGGAACCACGCCGGCCTTCTCGAACTGAGCACCGCGCAACACCAGCATGGTGGCGTCACCGCCGTCGTCGAGAATCATGTTCGCCGGCTCGCCTTCCCAGGTGAGCATCTGCTCGGCGGCCCACCAGTACTCCTCCAGGGTCTCGCCCTTCCAGGCGAACACGGGGGTGCCCTGTGGTTCCTCGACGGTGCCGTGCGGTCCGACGACGATCGCGGCGGCGGCGTGGTCCTGCGTGGAGAAGATGTTGCAGGAGGCCCAGCGGACCTCGGCGCCGAGCGCCGTCAGCGTTTCGATCAGCACGGCGGTCTGCACGGTCATGTGCAGCGAGCCCGAGATACGGGCACCCTTGAGCGGCTGGACATCGTGGTACTCGCGGCGCAGCGCCATCAGGCCGGGCATCTCGTGCTCGGCGAGGCGGATTTCCTTACGGCCGAACTCGGCGAGCGAGAGATCGGCGACCTTGTAGTCGATGCCGTTGCGGCTATCGGCGGTCAATGTTGGTGCAGTCATGTAGAGCCCCTTGTCGTCGTCATCAACTGTGGACGCGCCGAAACAGCTCGGGCGACATCCATCCAGATATCCCTAGCCTGCGGGCTCGCGGGACAGGCGCTTCGGCGCTCTGACAGCTACGGGATATCTATGACACCGTATCGTTCGGCGAACGGCGTCATCAATCGGGCCAGATCAGCGGCCACATCGTGGTCGGCCTCCGGCGGCATCGAGACGTAGCTCATCGCCAGTCGCACGATCGCGCGGGCCAGCACGCCGGCGTCGTTCTCACTGCACTGCACCCAGCCGTGCATGAAGATCTCCGTCAGCCGCGTCGACGAGCGGGCGATGATGGGCGCGCTGTCGGTGGTGATAATCTGCAGCAGGTCCGGCTTGGCCGCCCCGGTGAGCAGCGAGATCACCAGCGGATCGGCGGCCGATTCGACGAAGAAGGCGCGGAAGCCCTCCAGGAACGCGGCCGAGATGTCGCCGACGTTGCTCGCCATGGCCTCGTCGACGGCATCGACCAGCCGGTCGGCCAGGCGCAACGCATAGCCCTGCGCCAGGCCCTGCCGTGAGCCGAACTCGTTGTAGATGGTCTGGCGGCTGATCCCCGCCATCTTCGCCACGTCGGACAGCGTGATCGAGGACCAGTCCTTGGCGAGCAGCAGATCACGCATGGCATCGAGCACCAGATCGCGCAGCAGCACCTTGGAAGCCTCGGCGTACGGAACGCGCACCGGCTTACCCTCGCTGCGCCGTCGTGCCACACGGGCGACACTGGCAGTTGAATGGGCCTGCGTCAAATGGGCGCGGCGGTCAGGAACGTGAGACTTCGACCATGTCGAAGTCGGATTTGGCGGCACCACAGTCGGGGCAACTCCAGTCGTCGGGGATGTCGTCCCACCGGGTCCCGGGGGCGATCCCGTCCTCCGGCCAGCCCTTAGCCTCGTCGTACTCGAATCCGCACTGCACGCAGACGAACAGCTTGTACTCGGTGTCAGTCATGTTGCGACTCCTTGGAAATCGGGTTTCTCTCGTACCGCGCAGTCCGGGCAGCACCAGTCGTCGGGCACGTCGTCCCAAGCTGTTCCGGCCGGAAAGCCTTCGCGCGGTTCACCTCTGGCTTCGTCATAGAGATAGCTGCAGCCCGGGCAGCGGTACGTGCTCATGAGCCGTACCGGGCCAGCACCTTGTCGCGCACCCGCGGGTGGATGTTGACGCGGGTGATGTCGCCGCCGTAATGGGCCAGCACCCGGTGATCCATCACCGCGCGCCACAGCGGCGGGAAATAGGTCAGGCCGATCATCGAGGCGTAGCCGCTGGGCAGGTTGGGTGCACCGTCCACACTGCGCAGCGTCTGGTAGCGCCGCGTCGGGTTGGCGTGATGGTCGCTGTGGCGCTGCAGGTGGTACAGGAACAGGTTGGTCACGATGTGATCGGAGTTCCAGCTGTGCTCGGGGGTGCAGCGTTCGTAGCGACCGCCGGCCGTCTTCTGCCGCAGCAGGCCGTAGTGCTCGAGGTAATTGACCGTCTCCAGCAAGGTGAAGCCGTAGACCGCCTGGATCACCATGAACGGAATGAGCGCGGGTCCGAACCCCGCGATCAGCACGCCCCAGAACAGCACCGACATCGCCCAGGCATTGAGCACGTCATTGGAGGGATGCCACGTGTTCTTGCCGGCCCGGTCAAGGCGCTTGGCCTCCAGCTCCCAGGACGACTTCAAGCTTCCCCACACGCTGCGGGGAAGGAACTCCCAGAACGTCTCCCCGAAACGCGCCGACGCCGGATCTTCCGGGGTGGCGACACGGACATGGTGGCCGCGATTGTGCTCGATGTAGAAGTGGCCGTACCAGGTCTGCGCCAAGGTGATCTTCGACAGCCAGCGTTCCAGCGAGTCCTTCTTGTGGCCCATCTCGTGGGCGGTGTTGATCCCCACGCCGCCGAGCACGCCGACCGACAACGCCAAGCCGATCTTCGCCGGCCAGCCCAGACCGCCGTCGAAACCGAGCCAGCTCAGGTCCGAGGCCGTGAAGAGGTACGCGCCGACGATCACACTGGCGTACTGGAACGGGATGTAGGCGTACGTGCAGTAGCGGTAGTACTTGTCGTTCTCCAGCCGCTCCATCACCTCGTCCGGCGGGTTCTGCCCGTCGGGCCCGAACCGCAGGTCGAGTGCCGGCAAGAGCACGTACACCAGCAGCGGTCCGATCCAGAACGGCACCTGCGCGGCGGCGTGCCAACCCCAGTGGTTGAACGCCCACACGAGCGGCAGCATCACGAACAGCGCGGTGGGCGCGATCAGCCCCATCAACCACAGGTAGCGCTTCTTGTCGCGCCACTGCTCGATATCCGGGGTCTGCTCAGCGTCGATCTGTGCGGTCACAGCGGGTCACCTCCATGTGAAAACCATCACCTGACGGGTTTGACTCTAGGAGGTAATTTGTCCCCTGTCTAGACACAGAGCGCTGTTTTGTAAAACGGGGTGGGGCACATGACGGGCACATATATGTGGTTTGCGACGCGACACGCCGCTCAGGTGTAGCTGCACGCATATATGTCAGGCGTCAGCCTCAAACCCCGCCCACATATATGTGGCTCACCGACGCGACACGCCGCTCAGCCGTAGCTGCACGCATATATGTCAGGCGTCAGCCTCAAACCCCGCCCACATATATGTGGCTCACCGACGCGACACGCCGCA
>NZ_JBDGJH010000021.1:117822-122448 GCF_057656995.1 Mycobacterium sp. Soil_C_30
CAGCCTCAAACCCCGCCCACATATATGTGGCTCACCGACGCGACACGCCGCACAGCCGTAGCTGCACGCATATATGTCCGGCGTCAGCCTCAAACCCCGCCCACATATATGTGGCTCACCGACGCGACACGCCGCACAGCCGTAGCTGCACGCATATATGTCGGGCGTCAGACAGAGGCTTCGCGGCGCCCCAGCACCGAATGGCGTCGGCCGTAGAGGAAATAGACCACCACGCCGATGCCCATCCAGATCAGGAAGCGGATCCAGGTCAGACCGGTGAGATTGAGCATCAGCCATACGCACGCGACGATCGACAGAATCGGCAGCAGCGGCACCAAGGGCGCCCGGAACCCTCGCTTGAGGTCGGGGCGGCTTCGGCGCAACATGATCACACCCGCCGACACCAGGACGAACGCGAAGAGCGTCCCGATGTTCACCATCTCCTCGAGCTTGCCGATCGGGAACACCGACGCCGCGATCGCCACCAGTGCACCGACGATCAAGGTGATCCGAACGGGAGTGCCGTGCTCACCCGTCTTGGCCAACTGCTGCGGGATCAGCCCGTCGCGCGACATCGCGAACAGCACCCGCGTCTGCCCCAGCATCAACACGATCACCACGGTGGTCAGACCTGCCAGCGCACCGATCGAGATGAGCGTCGCCGCCCAGTTGATGCCGTTGGCCTCGAACGCTGTGGCCAGATTCGGCGACTCGGCGTCGCGCAGCACCGTGTAGGACACCATCCCGGACAACACCACCGACACCGCGACGTAGAGCACCGTGACGATGGCCAAGGAGGTCAGGATGCCGCGGGGGACGTCGCGCTGCGGATTCTTGGTCTCCTCGGCGGTGGTGGCCACGATGTCGAAGCCGATGAACGCGAAGAACACGATCGAGGCGCCGGCCAACAGCCCGTACCAGCCGTATGCACTGCCTTCGGCGCCGGTGACCAGCGAGAACAGCGATTGTTCTGTGCCCGATCCGCCGTGACCGGGCTCGGCGGGCGGGATGAACGGCGTGTAGTTGGCGACGTTGATGTAAAACGCACCGACGGCGACCACCAGCAGGACAACCGCCACCTTGATCACGGTGATCACCAGGCTGACGCCGGCGGAGAGCTTGGTGCCGCGGGCCAGCAGGAACGTCACGAACGCGATGACCACCAGCGCACCCCAGTCGAAGGAGACGCCGCCGATATCGGTGATGCCGCCGCCGAACCCGAACACCGTGCCCAGATAGCTGGACCAGCCCTTGGCCACCACCGCTGCGGCGACGGCGAATTCGAGGATGAGGTCCCAGCCGATGATCCAGGCGACGAACTCACCGAAGGTGGCATAGGAGAACGTGTAGGCACTGCCTGCGACAGGCACCGTGGAGGCGAACTCGGCGTAACACAGCGCAGCCAGCCCGCAGGCGATGGCGGCCAGGATGAACGAAATCGAGATCGCAGGACCGGTCAGGTTGCCGGCGGTGGAGGCGGTGATGGTGAAGATGCCGGCGCCAATGACGACCGAGACGCCGAAGACAGTCAGATCCCACCAATTCAGGTCTTTGCGAAGCCGGGTACCCGGCTCGTCGGTATCGGCGATCGACTGTTCGACGGATTTCGTCCGCCACCGTCCGGTCATAGTCTCGTCACCTTCCGATCGGCTTGATTCCGGCAATGTACCCATTACGTTGGAAATCAATGGGGAGGAACGGCGAAGCCGCCTGTGGTCATGTTGTCGTCATCGGCGCCAGCATCGCGGGGCTGTGCGCCGCGCGCGTGCTGTCCGACTTCTACGAGCGCGTAACGGTACTGGAACGCGACGAGCTGCCGACGGTGCCCGCAAGCCGGTCCGCTGTGCCGCAGGACCGCCATGTGCACCTACTGATGGCGCGCGGCGCGGCAGAACTCGAGGGGCTGTTTCCCGGGCTGCTCGATCGTATGGTCGCCGATGGTGTGCCCATCCTCGAGAACCGGCCCGATTGCATTCACTTCGGCGCAGCCGGGCACGTCCTGGGCACCAGACACACATTGCGCGACGAGTTCACCGCGTACGTGCCGAGCCGGCCGCACCTGGAGTGGCAGATCCGGCGACGTGTGCACGACATCGCGAACGTCGAGATCCAGCACCGGCTGGTGACGGAGCCGGCCTTCGATCCGGCACGTCAGCGGGTCACCGGCGTGCGCACCGACGACGGTGACACCGTCACCGCCGACCTGACCGTCGACGCCACCGGCCGCGGTACCCGGTTGCCGAAATGGTTGCAGCAATGGGGTTTTCACCCGCCGCCCGAAGACACGGTCGATGTCGGTATCGACTACTCGACGCACCGCGTGCGCATTCCCGACGGCGCGTTCGAGGAGAAAGTGGTGGTGGCGGGCGCCTCCCGCTCACAGCCGCTGGGACTCGGGATGCTGTATTACGAGGACGGCATCTGGGGGCTGACCACGTTCGGCACTGCGCGCGCCGAACCTCCGGGCGATTTCGCCGGGATGGTGGCCCTGGCCGAGGAGGTTCTGCCTGCCCACGTCGCCGCGGCGGTGCGCAGAGGCGAACCGGTGGGTGAGGTGGCGCGCCACAAGTACCCGACCAGCAGGTGGCGCCGGTACGACAAGCTCGACCGGTTTCCGGCCGGGATCATTCCGCTGGGCGATGCGGTGGTGAGCTTCAATCCCACCTTCGGCCAGGGTATGACGATGACGTCGATCCAGGCGGCCAACCTCCGCGCGGTACTGGAATCGGGTACCGAGGACATCGCCCAAGCGCTGGCGCAGCGGACCGCGAAGACCACGTTCCCGGTCTGGACCATGAACGCCATCGGCGATCAGGTGTTGCACAATGCACCCGGACCGCGGCCGTGGTGGTTTCGCCCCGTGGGCAACCTGTTCGATCAGTTCCTGGGCGCCGCTGAGACCGATCCGGTTCTGGCCGAATGGTTTCTGCGCCGCTTCAGCCTGCTCGACAGCCTGTACATGGTGCCGTCGGCGCCCTTGGTCGGCCGCACCGTCCGGCACAACCTCAAACTCTGGCTCGCAGAGCGGCGAGCAGCGCGGGCTGGGTGATCAGTCCAGCCCTCTCGCACGCTGGGGCACCCCCGCGCTCACGTCGTCGAGCGGGCTCTAGATACCGACCGTCGCGCGGAACAACCTGGTGGGTTGGTCGGCGGTCAGCCGGATCGGGCCGTCGTCGGCGGCCACCCAGGCCGCCGCACCGCGATCCAGGGTCAGCGTGTCGGCCTTGGCCCGCACTACGGCAGATCCCTCGGCGCACAACAGGATCTGCGGCCCGTCGTGCCGGCTCGGCGCATCGACTTCATGCCCCAGGTCGTCGCCGTCGAGCACCAGCACCGACACCGTGAATTCACCTGCGGGCGTGCGGTAGGTGGACTCGAAGCCGTCGCGGTCGACCGGTGACAGCAACATCGACTCTTCGGCCGGGGTGAAGTCCAGCACACGCAGGAGTTCGGGCACGTCGACGTGTTTGGGTGTCAGACCACCCCGCAACACGTTGTCGGAGTTGGCCATCACCTCGATGCCGACCCCGCGCAGGTAGCTGTGCAGGTTGCCCGCGGGCATGTAGAGAGCCTGTCCGGGTTCGAGGTGCAGCAGGTTGAGCAGCAGCGCCGCCAACACGCCCGCGTCACCGGGGTACCGCTCACCGAGCTCGAGGACCGCCTTGGCCTCCGCATCGAATTCCGTTGCATCCGAACGCAAGTAATTGATGGCTCCGTCAAGCACCGCAGGCACCAGCACGTCGAGATCGGGTTGCGGTGCGGTGATCCACGTGGTGAAAAGAGCGCGCAGTCCATTGGCATCGGGTTGGCCGGCCAGCAGATGCACAAACGGATCCAGATCCGAGACCGCCAGCGCGTTCAGGAACTCGACAGTGCGCGCCACCGGCCGGAAACCGGCCAGCGCGTCGAAGGGTTCGAGTGCGACGAGCAGCTCCGGCTTGTGGCTGCGGTCGCGGTAATTGCGCACCGGCGAATTGAGCGGAACCCCCATCCGCTCCTCGCGTTCATAGCCTTCGACGGCCTGCGCAGAACTCGGGTGCGCTTGCAGCGACAACGGCTCGTCGGCGGCCAGGACCTTCATCAGGAACGGCAGCGTATCGCCGAACCGCGCGCGCACCGTCGGGCCCAGTTGACCTTCCGGATCGGTGCGCACCGCCTCCAGCAAGGAGACCTCGCCGGAGTCGGTCTGCAGGAATGCCGGATCGCCGGGGTGCGCCCCCAGCCACAGTTCGGCCTCCGGATGGTTGGTCGGCACGGTACGACCGGTGAATTCGGCGATCGCGGTCCGTGAACCCCAGGCGTACGTGCGGATTGCTCCCCGCATGGACTCCATGTTCTGTTATCCCCCTGTCATCCCCTCGCGAGTCTCACATAGACCGCAGCCATCTCCAGCCGCACTGCGAGAACCGCCAATTGCTGTTCCGGACGCCCGGCGTCCACGGGTGAAGCGATGAGTTCTCCCCCATCCCAGCGCTCGGACCCCGGCCGGGCTCGGCCTTCTCCTCGGTATCCATGGTCGGATCCCGGCCGAGGACGCTCCGCGCCGCGGCCTTCTCCTCGGTATCCATGGTCGGATCCCGGCCGAGGACGCTCCGCGCCGCGGCCTTCTCCTCGGTATCCATGGTC